>JAJRYW010000384.1 GCA_024275555.1 Calditrichota bacterium
AATCTGTATTGTGCAAAATGCTGGGTTTGGCCATCATGGGAACATTCAGTGGGGCTACAGATTTCTCACGTTCGTTCGAAATGACATTGGTTTCTCTCCCCTCCCTGTCATTTCGAATCCCGGGATGGGGTGAGAAATCTGTATTGTGCAAAATGCTGGGTTTGGCCATCATGGGAACATTCAGTGGGCCGACAGATTTCTCACTGTCGTTCGAAATGACAAGGGGTTTATTCCCCTCCCTGTCATTTCGAACCCCGGGACGGGATGAAAAATCTGTGTCGTCCGACAAAGTGTTTTCGGCCGCCGTTGTTCGTCTCATATTCCGTTTAGCGAATTTTATCATCATAAATAGTAACCTTTTCCGCCTCCATCAGCCGCTCGATGATCCGTTGCAGCGCCTCCTGTTTTTTGGCCTGCACAAAATCCCGGCCCACTTGCTGCGCCACTTCTGAAAATGGTTTTATACGAACCACCTTGCCGTCTTTATCCCGTTCCGCGTATTTTTCTTTATTGGCCTGGTAGTAGGTCTCCACATCGGAGTTGCGGTAATTTTCAATCCCGGCCTCTTTCTCAATCTCTTCGGCCAGCAGTTTTTCCACCATCAGCGCCTTTTTAGCCTGAAAGGTTCCTTCGATCACATCCTTGTCGCTGTCCAGGCCGCGCCGTTTCGCGGAATCGTAGAGCAATTCCTGGGCAATATACTGTTTTAAAAACTCCCGTTTCTGCTCCCTGCCGCTCATCTGGTTGCGCAGGTATTCCGGAAGCCGGTTGATCTGGTGTTCCAGGTCCCCGGTGGTGATGGTGCGATCCCCGATCCTGGCAATTACTTCGCCGGGACGGGATTCCAGCTTCTGCGACGCGTCTAACGCCGCTTCCCGGCTTACCACCTGGCGGGCGTCGCCGGAGCGATTCAGCCGCTCCAGGCATTCCACCATCCGTTTACTGATCTGCTTTTGCAGCGGCGACTCGGGATAGTAATATTTGGCCATCACATAATAAGCCAGCGCGTTTTCATAATCGTTCAAGCGTTCGAAATAAATGGTAGCGATCTGGTAGGCAATATTGGTTTGCTCGCGGGCCGAAAGCGGATAACGGAGCAAATAATCGCGGTATTCCTCCACCGCCTGGGCGTATAATTGACGATTGAAGAGCGCGTTGGCGATTTCCCGTTTCTTCTCTGCCGGCAGGGGCGGGCCGGCGTTTTGTTGGCAAGACGCCGGCAACAGCAGGATCAAACCTGCCAGGATGCCCAGGATCATCCGCCCGGGAAAGGCAAGCCGAAATACCGAACCCCTGTTTTGGATCTGCCCATGCATACACTTCACCCCGGTTAATGAAACCTTTTTGCCCGCATCCGGAAAAATTTGGTCAGCGGTTGAATATAAGAGCGATTGGTATAAATCGAGATATAGTCCATCCCGATGGACTTGAAAAAGCGTTCCAACTCCTGCTTCTCCTTCCCGGCGTTTTGGGAAACGTTTTCGCGGATCGATCTCGGCGAGGTATCGACCAGCGTCACCTCGCCGGTTTCCAGGTCTTCGAATTCGATTAAACCCACGGCCGGGAGCCGCTCTTCCAGCGGATCGATCAGGTGAATGGCCACCAGGTCGTGCCGTTTATTGGCAATCTGCAGGTCGCGCTGGTAGTCATCTGCCATAAAATCCGAGAGCAGAAACACCGTGGCCCGGCGCCTGACCACCCGGTTGAGATACTCCAGCGCCACGGCAATATCCGTCTGGGCAGAACGGGGTTGATTTGCTTCATCTTCGAAAAAAAGCAACTCCCGGATCACCCGCAGCACGTGCTGGCGGCCTTTCCGGGGCGGTACAAACTTCTCAATCCGGCTGCTGAAGATGATCAACCCGACCTTGTCATTGTTCTTGATGGCCGAGGAGGCCAGCAGCGCCGCGAGTTCCGTAGCGACTTCTCCTTTCGGTTGGCCCCGGCTGCCGAACTCCTCGGAGGCGCTGCTGTCGAAGAGGATCATCACCGTCAGCTCCCGCTCCTCCTCAAACACCTTGATGAAGGGCTGGTTCATCCGCGCCGAGACATTCCAGTCGATGTTCCGCACATCATCGCCGACCTGGTATTCCCGCACCTCGGCAAATTCCATCCCCCGTCCTTTAAAAACGGAGTGGTATTCACCGGCAAACACCTCGTTCACCACTCCCCGGATGGAGATCTCGATTTGCCGTACTTTTTTCAGTAGTTCCTTGGTATCCATTCTCTTCGTTGTTTAGCCTTATTTTTTAGAGGAAATTTTCTCTTCTCTTGGCAAAACTATTAAATTCCAAATTCCGGAAAAGCTCAAATTTCAAACAATTTCCAAATTCCAATATCAAAATTCCAATAAGTTGTCTGTTTTGCACCTCACATGTATGCGATACTGAATTCAGTATTTGTGATTTGAAATTTGAATCTTGGAATTTCCGGTTTATCCGGTTTAGGGTACTTCGATCTGATTGATCACCCGGCGCACCACATCTTCGGAGGCGACCCCTTCCGCTTCGGCCTCATAGGTGACAATCACCCGGTGGCGGAGTACATCCAGGCCAATCGCTTTCACGTCTTCCGGGGTAACATAACCGCGGCGGCGCAGGAAAGCGTGAGCTTTGGCGGCAATTTTAAGATTTATGGAAGCGCGGGGAGAGGCCCCAAAAGCAATCAGCGGCTTCAGATCATTCAGCCGGTACTCTTCCGGGGTGCGGGTGGCAAAAACAATATCGATAATGTATCGCTCAATTTTTTCATCCATATAGACCTGGTTTACCGCCTCACGCGCCGCTAAAATATTTGCCGGAGTAATGACCGTGTCCGGTTGGGCCGGTTTATGCCCGGCCATGCGCCGCATCACTTCCAGTTCTTCCTCTTTGGAGGGGTAGGAGACGGTGAGCTTGAGCATAAAGCGATCCACCTGCGCCTCCGGCAGCGGATAGGTTCCTTCCTGTTCGATGGGGTTCTGGGTGGCCATCACCAGGAACGGCTCTTCCAGCGGGTAGGTTGTATCGCCGATGGTAATTTGCCGCTCTTGCATGGCTTCCAGCAAAGCGCTCTGCACTTTGGCCGGAGAACGGTTGATTTCATCGGCTAAGATCATGTTGGAGAAAATGGGGCCCTTGTGAGTGGTAAATTCCCCGGTGCGCTGGTTGTAAATCAGGGTGCCCAGCAAATCGGCCGGGAGCAGATCCGGGGTAAACTGAATCCGCTGGAATTTGCAATCGATTACCTGGGCCAGGGTATTGACGGTGAGGGTTTTTGCCAGGCCGGGAACTCCTTCCAGGAGAATGTGTCCGTCGGCCAGCAAACCGATCATCAAGCGGTCGATCATATACTTTTGACCGACGATTACCTTGGAGATTTCCCGGTTAATCTTTTCGACAAAGCTGCTCTCTTTTTGTATTTTTTCGTTAATCGCTTGAATATCGACCTGCATCATGCCTCCTTCTTGTGCGAGTTTTCAGCATCCCAAAGTTTTTTCCGTTCCAGAAGAAACGCTTCGATGGTTCCGTAAATCAGGGAGAATTCCGCCGGATCGACCTCTCCGCCGCCGAACTTAATGACGTCCAATTTGCGGAATAGTTCATCCAGCCGGCTGATTTCTTTTTCTGCCAATCCATTTTGCTTTAAGCGGTTCAGCAAATCTGCAGAAGCGGTCTCCCCGGCCGGCAACTGAAATTCGTGGGCCAGGAACTCCCGAAAAAGCTTAGACAATAGAACGATCATTTCCCCCAGGTTGGTTCCCTTCGGATCAATTTCGTCGCCCAGGCGGTTGAGATAGGTTTCTGCTAATGATTGGTGAGGCGCCGGCGCTTGCCGGGCCTGCTTGCGGCGCCGCAGAAACTGGAATATAAAATAGACCAGGGCGGCCCCAAAAACTGCCAGCAGCACAATGTAAATCACCGCCTGTACGCCTCCCCTGCGGTCCGAGCGCGGTTCCACAATCTCCACGCTGACCCGCTGGGAATGCAGCACGTCGCTCTCCCGGGTTGCCATATCGATGTAACGCACTTCGATGCCGTCGATGTAGGCCATGCCCATTTCGAGCGGCCGGAACTGGTAGGTGATGATCTTATGGGAGCGGAATCCCCCGCCCGGCAACTCCTCCAGCCGGTTGGTCGAGCCGCTGCCTTTCATCATCAGGTTCTTCAGAATCGGCTGGGGGATTTCGGTGATCCGGTAGCGGCTCATGTTGCCGATCCAGCTTAATTCCACATGGAAAAGGATGGTCTCATTCAGCGCGACCTTGCCTTTTTCTACAAACGTGTTCAGAACAATCTCCGGCGGGGCGCCGGCCAGAGTGTCGCCGGAAGTCTGGGCCGTTGTGGCGCCCAGGGTGAGCATCATCATTATAAAAACGTATAGTTTTCCCGGAACAAACCGCATCGCATACATCCTGTGTTTTGACTCTGGAACGAAAAAAGGGGTGTAGTTAAAAAAAACGACACCCCTTTAAAAATTCATCAACCCGAGCATTATTGGGTTGTTTCGGCGCTTTCTTCACTTTTCCCCTGGCCGGTTTTTTCCTGCAGGAAGGGGAGATCATCCAGGCCTTTACCCAGGTTATCCAGCTCGTACTTTGCCGCCACCGCCAATTCGTGGTCGGGGTATTTGTTTAAAAACTCGGTGTAGTATTTGCGAGCCTTATCATAATCTTTGAGGTGATTGGCGTTGATGTAGCCGACCATGAACAAGGCTTTGGAGGAGAACAGGCCGTTGGGGTGCTCCTCACAAATTTTATTGAAGTACTCTTCAGCTTTCTGCCAGTTTTGCTCTTCCATATACTTGCTGGCCAGGTTAAAATACTCCTTTTCTCCAACCTTTTCCGAACAGGCAATCCCAAGCCACAGAAATGCCAGGAAAACGGCTAATACCCCACGATAGTTCATAGACGCTCCATTTGATTAGTTTGACAAAAATCAGCGGCTAAATATATTTTTCTCCCCATGTAAATGCAAGCCTAAAACGATGTGATTCAATTCGGAAGGTTCCTGATGAGAATCGCCTCTCCTCAAAACATAAAAGGCAGCTTCGGTTTTCACCAAAGCTGCCCCAGATGAATACGTATTAGGAGGGTTATCTTAATAGAATCATCTGCTTGGTTAGGTCCACGCCGGAATTGGTTCTCAGGCGATAAAAGTAAATTCCGGACGGCAAGTTCCGGGCCTGGAAGACGACCCGGTGGGTTCCGGCCGGCTGAACGCCCGAGGCCAGCACTGCCACCTGCTCGCCGTTCAGGTTGTAAACCGTCAGGGTGATGTCGGCTCGTTGCGATAATCGATATTCAATAGTTGTTGACGGATTGAAAGGATTGGGGTAATTTTGTCCCAAATCAAAGGTTGCCGGCAGTTCGCCGGCTTCGTCATCGATTCCGGTGGTTGTGTTAACTAAGAAAGCCACATCTTCCGCCAGGGTAAAATTGGGATCGGTTTCCCCCTCCAGGCTGGAAATGTTGGCTAACGAATAGGGAATACCGGCATTGGTAATCCAGAAATATTCAATATAATTGGAAGTCTCCACAATCGGGGGAATGCCCGGAATGATTGTCGTGTTAATGTTGGTCACATCACTGCGAACCCGCAGGCAATTGAATGATCCGATAGGGATATCAATGGTACCCCAGGCGTCCACCACCGAGACGCTTGAGGTGGAATCGCGTATTTCAATACCCGGCGCCGGCGAGATGACAAAAACGAAGTTGTTTGTCCAGGTAACCCCCATCGCGGTTGGAAAAGGAACGGCAACCTCGGGCGGATTGTTCACCAGGGCCATGGGGTTTTGGGGGTCTGCCACTCCGAATCCCAGGGAAAGCAAGGCCGAATTGGTCAATTGAAAATAGGTGAAGATTTCCAGGCTGTCGGTAAACTGAAAAGCATAATCGGCACTGGGGAAATCACTTTGGAAGGGAGTCCCGGACGGATCGACAAGCGTTACCTGGAACAATTCTCCATTGGGATAGCCAGATTGATCGAATACCCAGTTTTGCGGTCCGCCGGTTGTCCCGGGAGCGACCGGAATCCCGGTTGCGGTGCTATCGCTTAAATTGTACTCGGTAAACTGCTGTCCGAAGGAAATATTCAGATCGTTTTGATTTATGGTAATTTGGGCGAAGAGCATTGACTGAATCCCCAAAAGAACCGGGAATACCGTGCAAAAGCTCCCAAAACGGAAAGATTTTACCATTGTGCACCTCTATAAATTAATGGAGAATGTTTGTGATAATGTTGTTTGTGGAATCCTCAGAATATTATAAACCGCCTTTAATAAAAACATGACGCCGGTCACGTTGGGCAAAATAATGTCCGTTTTTTCCGGCGCCGGAGTTTTGCTAATACGAATGTCGTTGAAAATCATTAATTTATTCGGTATATTTTTCCATACGGAGGAGCACCGATGAAAACGATTGTTCGATATCTTTGGATTAGCATTCTGATCTTTGTCCCCCTGCAAGGCTTTGCACAGGTTTATCATGTTGAAATTTCCGGTACGATTGATATGGGTTTGCCTCCCTACATCGAGCGGGTTATCCGGGAGGCTGAAGCAGCCGGGGCTTCTACCTTGCTGCTGGAAGTAAACACCTTTGGCGGCCGGGTAGACGCGGCCACCCAAATCAAAGATATTCTTTTCAACACCAAACTAAACACGGTGGCTTTCATTAACAAACGGGCCATCAGCGCCGGTGCGTTGATCAGCCTATCCTGTAAAACCATCGGCATGACCCCGGGCAGTTCCATCGGCGCGGCGACGGTGGTCGACCAGGGCGGCAAAAAAGCGCCGGAAAAGGCCATCTCATACTTCCGGGCGGAAATGGGGGCCACGGCGGAGCGCAACGGGCGCAATCGCCAGATTGCCGAGGGCATGGTTGACGAGGATGTGGTCGTCGAGGGCCTGTCCGAAAAAGGCAAATTGATCACCCTAACCGCCAAGGACGCCATTCAGTGGAAAATGGCCGACTATATCGCCCCGGATTTACCGGCTTTCCTGGACAGCCTGGGACTGGCAGACAAGGAAATTATCTACACAAAAGTCAACTGGGCAGAGAAAGTGGTGCGTTTTCTCACCGGCCCGATAATCTCTTCCGCGCTGATCAGCCTGGGCTTGCTGGGGCTTTTCTTCGAAATAAAGTCGCCCGGCTGGGGCTTGCCGGGAACCGTGGGTCTGATCAGCCTGGCCCTGTTTTTCGGGAGCCATTATATCATCAGCCTGGCCAATTCCCTGGAGATTCTTTTGTTTGTTGCCGGGGTTATCCTAATGCTGGTGGAAGTTTTTGTAATCCCGGGGTTCGGGGTGGCCGGCATCGCCGGGATTGTGCTTCTGATGGCCGGTATTTACTTTAGCCTGCTGGGCGCCTGGGACAATTTAACCCTCCCGGATTTCGGAGCGGCCGCACTTCAGCTTGCCGGGGCGCTGACCGTCACTTTTGTGGGAGGGGCTGTTCTGGCTAAATTTTTCCCGAAAACCACTATCTGGAAAAAACTCAGCCTGGGGCAGGAGGAGCGTCCCGAAGAAGGATACCGGGTCAATGTAGACTATGAACAATATATCGGAAAAACCGGCCGCACCGTTTCTCCCCTCCGTCCCAGCGGGGTGGGGCTGTTCGACGACCAGCGGCTTGACATTGTTTCCGAAGGCGACTTTATAGAAGCGGATCGACCGGTGCAGATTATCCGGGTGGAAGGCTATCGACTGCTGGTGCGGGAAATTAGCCCGGAAGATGAAAACACGTGAGCCTGAACGCAAATGGTTACCATTGCTTTGCTCTTGATGGCAAGTTTGTTGATTATACTGGCCGGCTATAAATGGCTGTGGCCCCGAATGGTCTTGTCTATTGAGGAACGCCGCAAAGAGGGCTACCAAAGCTCCCCGGATTATGCGGTATACCTGGGCAAAACCGGCGTTGCCTTAACGCCCTTGCGTCCCGCCGGCGTCGCCCGCATCGACAATCAGCGCCTGGATGTGGTCAGCGAAGGCGAGTTCCTGGAAAAAGGTGTCGCGATTGAAGTTATTCGCATTGAAGGGTATCGCTTGATTGTCCGAAGCACATCAGAATTAAAATAGATACGTATTTGTAAACCTGGCGGCGCCTCTCTCTTAACTGTGGGAAGGGGCAGGGGGGAGCTGAGGAAGAAACTCTTCGGATTCCCCACAGCTTTTAAAAACCGCTCCAGGGTGTGAAGTGCTGTTCCATGAAAAAAGCTGTCACACACGATAAATGACCGTTGGGTTATTAAAGCCAATAATCGCATATGTTTAAAAAGTTCTAAGTGCTTTTGCACACTTCGGTGCGAAAGTAAGCTGTCTTCGACAGAGTAAATCGACAATCCCGGCCGCCCGGGAGTCGATTGAGACCCCGAAAGGGGCTAAGATCTGTGACTGTATACGAATAATCATAAAAACTATTAACCTACCATGGAGGAGCTATGCCAGACATTTTTAGTATTTTTGGTCTGTTAGTTATCATTGCCGTCGTTTTTTTATTTTTTTACCTGATCCCGATTCAGCTATGGGTTACCGCACTTGCTGCCCGGGTGAGGGTGAGTTTGCTGAGCCTGGTGGGGATGCGGCTGCGGAAGATTTCCCCTGCATTGATCGTCAACGTGTTGATCAATGCCCGTAAAGCCGGTCTGGATATCGATACGGATATGCTGGAAACTCACTACCTGGCCGGTGGGAATGTCAAGCGCGTGATTGACGCCCTGATCGCCGCGGATAAAGCCGGCATTTCGCTGGACTTCAAACTGGCCACTGCCATCGACCTGGCCGGCCGGGATGTGCTGAACGCGGTACAAACCAGCGTAAACCCCAAGGTGATCGATTGCCCGGTTCAGGGAAAAATTTCAGCGGTTGCCAAAGACGGCATCCAGTTAAACTCGCGGGCCCGGGTGACCGTGCGGGCCAATATCGAGCGGCTGGTAGGCGGCGCCACCGAAGAAACCATTATTGCCCGGGTAGGGGAGGGGATTGTCTCGGCTATTGGTTCGGCACAATCTTATAAAGAAGTGCTGGAAAACCCGGATCAAATCTCCAAAAAAGTGCTTAGCCGGGGGTTAGACTCCGGAACCGCGTTCGAGATCCTTTCCATCGACATTGCCGATGTGGATGTCGGCAAAAACATCGGGGCGTTTCTGCAGGCGGACCAGGCCGAGGCGGACCTGAAAGTGGCCCAGGCCAAAGCGGAAACCCGCCGGGCTATGGCCGTCGCCGAGGAGCAGGAGATGAAAGCCCTGACCCAGAAAATGCAGGCCAAGGTGGTCGAAGCGGAAGCCGAAGTGCCCCTGGCGATTGCCAAAGCTTTTGAAGCAGGGAAATTAGGTGTGTTCGATTATTACAACCTCAAGAACATCCAGGCCGACACCTCTATGCGCGAGAGTATCTCCGGCGAGGGCGGCGACGAACCCAACAAGGAATAAATTCGAATGGAACAATTAATCTTTATAGCAGTCATTTATGCGCTGTATATGCTCTTCAATGCTTTTATACGGCGGGTTCAGAAAGGGCAGCAGCCCCCGGCCGGCAAGCGCCGGCCGCGCCCGCCCGGCAGCCCCGCTGCGCCGGAAACCGAGGAAATCCCGGAAATTCTGAAAAAGCTGCTGGGGATCGAGGAACCGGAATATGTTCCTCCCCCCGAGTTGGCGCCGGCGGAGCCGGAAGTTGCCGAGCCGCCGGTTTCAGCAGAACCGCCGCCTCAGCCCACCGTCGCAGCTATCAAAAAGCCGGTTAAAATACGTGTGCCTGCAACCGTAAAACAGAAGCAGGCCCCGCAAATCTGGAAAATGTTGCGCAGCCGGAATCAACTGCGCCAGGCTATCATGCTCAAAGAAATATTGGAAGCGCCGGTCAGTTTGCGCCGGCGCGGGTTTCCGGTAGCAAGGTAGCGGGCAGCCTGGAATCGGGTAAAGATGTAATGCATGAAACGTGATATGTGATTATCATGATGTTCTTGCGAATTATAAACTTGTTGTTGCTGAGCTTGTTTTTGCTTCTGACGGCCTGTTCGGGAAGAGAGAGCGTCAATCCTGCCGATCTCTCTTCCGGGCCAACGGAGGTGCAGGGAGCAGTGGAAGGGCGTTTTGATTTCGCGCATTCCCCCTACCTGGTGCTCGATGACATCATGCTCGATTCGCTGGGCGCGCTCATCATCGAACCCGGCGTCGAGTTGATTTTCAGCGACAGCGCCCGTTTCGAGGTGCACGGTGTGTTAACCGCCGCCGGAACCAAAGACCGGCCGATTCACTTCCGGGCTGCCGACCGTTTTTGGGAAGGCCTGCATATCCGGCAAGCCGCCGGCAAGGCGCTGCTGGAGTTCTGTATTGTTGAAGATGTGCGGCTGACGACTGTCAATGGCGCCGGGTACGGCGCCGTGGAGAT
>JAJRYW010000385.1 GCA_024275555.1 Calditrichota bacterium
ACCCATACTCCCCAGCCAGCGGTGTAAACTCTCTCAACCGCTGTTTGTCTTCCTCAGACCATTGGGGGAACGGCGGGAAATCTCCTTTTCTCTGCACATTGACCGGTTTTCGGATGATCTTTTTTACCTTGCCGTCGCCGGGGTAGGGGAGCTGTAAAAATTTAAAAATTTGCCGGGCTGCTTCCACCTGGGAAAACATATCTTCCGCTTTGATAAATAAGCAATTTTCAGCAGGAATCGTTTTTTTAAAATCTTCAATAAACCGATTGGTTTCATTCCACAGCCAGCCCATTTTTTCAATCGGATGGAGAGTCTGCCACTTTTCAGCCGCTTCGCCTTGCAGGGGAACAATCCGTCCGATATCATGCGAATGTTCGCCGGTATACCATTTTCGGCGGATGCCGCTGCGCACAAAGCTGGCCGGGTTTCGCACCAGGTGGATGAAAACAGCCTCAGGAAATACCTGCCGAATAATCGGTGCGAAAAAAGTAATCTGGTTGTTGGTCTCAATGTATACTTTGTCCTGCCGAACCGCTTTCAGCATGTACTCCTCACGACAGGCCTTAAAAATTTCCCGGAATATTTCCGGTTCCCGGTCGATCCGTTCATAAGCCTCCCGGGAAGGGCGATATAGTTCCGGAACGGGTTCGTGAAGCGGCATCGCTTCCGGGGAAAGGAGTAATAAATTGTTCAACAACAGCGTTCCGGAGCGACCGGTAGAAAGCACAAAACACGGGCGAACATCTTGCCACTGCTGTTTCTCGCAATCTAAAAGGAAAATTCGTTTTTCGGGAACGATTTTATCTGCGGCGCCTTTCAACTGTTTGGCCCAGACTTCCAGACGATGCGCACTTAAGAGTAGAAATCTGCGAAGGTTTTTCTTCATACCGTTTTATCTCTGTGGCTAAAGTTGCGCCATTTTAATTAATGTTCCCACAAGAGTCAAACCTTTCTTACATTTAGAAATAACTAAACCTTAGGGCATGTGAGACAAGTGATGAACGCTGCAAAGGTTAACTACGTGCTCCAGTATTTTCGGCAGGTCTACCGGGTTCCTGAACAGGTGGAGGTTGGCTATGGGGATGATGCCTGCCGAATCTCCATTGCCCGGCAGGCCGGTGGTTTTTTTACCGGGGAGAAGGCCCACCCGCCCGAGCCCGTCACATGGAAAAACTGGCGCGGGAGGAGCATCCCCTTGCTTTTTGCCCCGGACGACCGGGAAAAGATGTACGAAATCGAGGGTAATCAAGCCCGAATTAATTATGATCTGATTGCCAATGCGTTTTTCTTTTTGAGCAACTGGCAGGAGTACCGCTACTTTTCCGGGCGCACCGCTTTACGCTATCCCTATTCGGAAAGTTTGCAGGCCCGGTTGGATATTGCCCGTATCCCGGTGGTTAACTATTATTTCGATATCCTCAAGACCGTGGTGGGGCAGGTCTACCGGATTCAGCTTGCCCCGGTATTCTGGCCGGAGCACTCCCTGGCGCTCTGCCTCACCCATGACATCGACACCTGTTTCCACGGCTGGCCCCAGGATGCTTTTTATTTGCTGAAGCAGGGAGCGGTGCGGCAGGCGGGAAAAACTTCCCTCCAGGGCCTGCGGGGGAAAGACGCCTGGTTTAACATCGAAGAGATTATGCGCCTGGAGCAGGAACACCAGGCACAATCATCATTTTATTTTATCCCCCGGCAGGGAAGCGCCCGGCTGCCAGGGCTCTCCGGAAAAGAGAACCCGGCCTCGGAAAAAGGAAGAAACGCCGACTATGATGTGCAATCGCCGCGTGTGCTGAGAGCGATGCAGACCCTGGGGGAGCACGGCTTCGAGGTGGGCGTCCACGGCAGTTTCTTCTCGCATCAAAATGCGGAGCAGTTGCTGGACGATTGCCGGCGGTTACCGGGGAGTGTGCGCGGGGGACGATTCCACTATTTGCTCTTTCAGAATCCCCTTACGCTTTCGGTCCTCGAGGAGGCCGGGTTAGCCTACGACTCCACCCTGGGCTTTGCCGAAACCCCGGGCTTCCGCAACGGAATTGCCTTTCCCTTTGTCCCCTATCACCTGGAAGAAGACCGCCCGGCGCAGTTCATCGAAATTCCGCTGATAGTGATGGACACCAGCTTTCGCAGCTATCTCAAGACGCCGCTCGAGGAAGTTTTTGGCCAGGTGGAAACACTCGTTAACGAAGTGGAACAATTTAAGGGATGCCTGACGGTGCTTTGGCACAACAACTACTTTACGCCTTATAAGTTCAACGGGTGGAAAGAGGTTTACCGGCGCATCCTGAAAACAGGGCAGGAGAGAGGAGCCTGGTTAACCAGCGCCG
>JAJRYW010000018.1 GCA_024275555.1 Calditrichota bacterium
ATATCTCCGCCATATCCATGCACCAGAATGTAGTAGGTGACGCCGGGCGTCGAGGCCCATTCAACCTGGGACTGCAAGCTGCAGAAATCATCATTGCCGTCTACACAGACCAGGGCGCCGCAGGAGCCTTCGTAGACGGAAAGTTTGCTATCGTAGATGGTGAAGCCATTACAAAGGTCGGCGGTTATGGTGCTGCCGTCTCCAACCACGGTATACCACACTCCTGGCGAGGTCACCGAAGTTCCGCAGAAGGGGGCGTTACCGTCAATGGTGGCGTTAATGGTAGTACCCGGTGTAACCGACGGCGCCGACACCGGAATGGCATTGATGCACTCGTCATTCGACGGGGGAGGTCCGGCGCTGGGAAAATGATCGTACCAGGCGGTCCTAAGCGTGTTGTCGCTAATCCACACGGCCCCGTGGGTGTCTCCGAAAATATCCGGCACCGATTCACTGTGCAGCCAGCTCCCGGTCACCACATCCACCTCATTAAATTGTTGGGTGGGACCCCAGGAGGCCGTTCCGGGACCGGTGCCATAATCCCGCCACAAGGTCCATAGGTTATCCGGCTCGCCCACTTCCTCCTGAAAAACTACCTGGAAGCCGTTGCCGCGCCGTCCGGACACCCAGGGCCGGTGGTCAGAAATACCTGTTGAGAGCATCCCGAAAAACCAGCTTGTACCTTCATCATAGGAAATATAGTATTTTAAGTCTGAATTGATATCTTTGTAGACGACAATAATGCGGTTTTGGTAAGCGGCAATCGAGGTGTTATCACTGAGGGCGGCATCCAAATCGTTGTCAACCCAGGTACCCGAGGCATGTAAAACGGCATGGACACGCCCATCGGTTGAGAGGTAGGAGAGCACCACAAAATAGGTGTTAAACCCTTCATTGGTGCGCATATCCAGCCCCGACTGGGCGTTGGTGAAGCCGGTCGGGTCAGCATTCCAGGGGTCGCCGGCCTCGGTGCTCCAGTAGTACTGAATCGTATTGTCCCCCAAAATTGCCGCATAGTAGAGGCGGTTATTAAAAAAGTCCGCGTTGCTGGTCAGCGCCACATCCAGAACAGCTACACCGACGTTAAAAACGGTTTTGTAAAAATAGCCGTTATCCACACTCCCGTCGGACGTTAAAAAGCGCCGGGAACGTGCATCGAATTGGCTGATATCTCCGATATAAGCGACGTAAAAGAAACCGGCCACCACCGAGCCGTGAATATCATTCATGGTTATGCCGCCGGAAAAGAATAGAAACGTTTCGGTCCAGGTGGCGCCATTATCGGTAGAGATGTTCACGGTCCAGCGGTCTTCGCCGGCTGCGACGTCATTATAGAGAATGACGGCAAAGAGATTACCGGTGACAGCATCGAAATCCAGTACAACGACTTTTACCTGCTCCCGGGCGCCGATTTGCACATCGATTCCCTCGGGAGAGTTTCCCTGGAAGGCCGCCGGCCGGGGAGTACGCCAGGAAATGGCGGCGGCTAAATGGAGGGTGTTGTCTTGCGCTTCCAGGCTTTGCAAGCGGCTCAGCGCCTGGTCGTATTGCCCGGCGTTCCAAAGCGCTTCGATATCTGCCGTCTCGCGGGCAGTTGCTTCGGACAACGAGCCGGACGACTCGAAACGAAGTTCGGCATTCTGCCGCTCTTCGAGCTTCAGGGCGGCTAATTTTTGCCACAGGGGAAGCTGGGTATAGGTGTACTCATCCTGTCTTTCGATATCAGGGGAGCGGTCCGCTGTGGATTTTTTTTGTTTATAAGTCCAGGGAAGCGGTTTCCCGGTCGCATAGTCATCCGGATGGATATCGGGCGCGGTTTTCTGAATATGAATAGTTTTTAGGGTAGATTGGTAGGCCGGTTCTTCGCCCGGGGCGCCCGATTGACTCTGGGCATACACCCAGCCAATCCCCAGTAAACCGACCAAGACAATTCGCCAAATAGTACGTATCTGCATCTGAATCCTCCTCCAACGCAGAAAGCCCACGCTTTCTTACGTCAGTGTTAACGGTTTGACTATCCACCTGCTCTTTTTTCGGGAAAAACCCGACCAGCAGGCATCATCTATCAGAACGGATTGTGGTCTTGTTCCTTTTGTTGAAGAGAAACCGGAACAGACCGCTCGTAAATGGGGGATTGTGGATAATGCCGGGTACTACCACCATGAACCGATGGAGTAGGTGAGGAGAGCTTGATACTTCGCGAACCACATATGAAGCATTTGCGCTAAACCAGCGCTCGGATTTTTTCTCAGCAATCAGACAGATCGTATTCGTAAAAAGTACACGCTTTACCAGATTTTCCCCGACTTGGCAGCTTTTGCAAAACCACAAACCTGATAAACACGAATACTACCGGAGTTCCAAACCGTTGTCTCTTCAGAACATTTCGGACGCAACACTCGCGGCAACTCCGGTTTCTGAAATAATTGGCTCTAAGCGTCACTTGTCCCCCAACATGAACGCAAAGAAAGGCAATTTAAGGCGGGGAGCGGCTATAGCCGTAATTGCTTGTATACATTACACACTCCTCTCGACCAGCGTCGAATTGAAGATGTATATTTATATAACGAAAGGCTATTAATAGCTTCTAAACCACTATTACATTTATTAACCGTAAAACGTGGTCAAAGACCTATCAACACCTGCGTATGACAAACAATCTCAGGTAACTATGTATTTGAGGAAAGCTGACGGCCAATTTAAACCACGATTCTAACTAAAGCCAGTAAAAATTTAATTTTCCCGGTAAAATATCCCGCGGCGCCGAGTTGTTTTGACGGTACAATCCAGGGGCCGGTTAAAGATTCCCCGGTTAGATCATCATTGGTCTAATAAATCGCGGATTTTTTGCAGCAGTTGGGTGGGGGAAAACGGTTTATGGATAAAGGCGACTTCTTTTTTCAGTATTTCATGTTTGATGAAAGCGTCGTCGGTATAGCCGGACATGAAAAGCACCTTTAACTCGGCACGAATCTCCCGGACCTGTTCAATTAATTGCCGTCCGTTCATTCCGGGCATAATCACATCCGTCACAATAAGATCAATCTGATCCCGGTGGGCCAGAAACTGCTGGTACGCCTCTTCTCCATGGGCGGCTTCCAGGACCGTGTAGCCATACTGCTTAAGAACAATCCGGGTCACGTCCCGCAAGGTCTCTTCATCCTCGACCACCAGCACCGTCTCCACGCCGTGGATATCGGCGGATTTATGATTGCTTTTTGCGGCCCGTTCTATCTCATCTTCCACCTGGGGAAAATACAGCTTAAAACAAGTACCTTTTTCCGGTTCGCTATAAACATGGATATAGCCCTTACTCTGGGAGACAATGCCATACACCGTGGAAAGTCCCAAACCGGTGCCTTTCCCCTCTTCTTTGGTGGTAAAAAACGGTTCAAAGATACGTTCCAGGATGTCTTTGTCCATCCCGACTCCGTCATCGGAAAAGACAATCTGGGTATAGCGGCCCGGGGCAATCTCGGCGTTCCCCATCGGGGTAACCCGGTCGAATTCCTCCGAGCGCGATTCGATATGGATGGTTCCCCCGCTTGGCATGGCATCCCGGGCATTGATGGCCAGGTTTAGCAGAACCTGCTCAAATTGGCTGGGGTCAACTTTAACCGGTTTTACAGAATCATCCAAATTGGTAGACAGGGAAATATCATCCCCGATCAATCGCTTGAGCATTTTCTGCATATTCCGCACCAGGTCGTTCAGGTTCACTACCCGGGGCTGCAAGAGTTGTTTCCGGCTAAAAGCCAGCAACTGCTGGGTGAGCGATACGGCGCGCTCCGAGGCATGGATAATCTCCTGCAAAGGCTTTTTCAGGAGGTCATTCTCCTAGACAAAGGCCGTTCCCATTTCGGCGTATCCGATAATTACCGAGAGGATATTGTTAAAATCGTGGGCGACGCCGCCGGCTAAGCGGCCGATTGCTTCCATCTTCTGGGCTTGCTGCAACTGCATTTCCAACTGTTTCCGGGTGGTGATATCCCGGGCCACCCAGACCACCATCCGCCGGTTTTCGATGGTATCCGGCAAATAGGCTGTTCGCGCCTCGAAGCAGCGCTCTCCGGCGGGGACATTCAACCAGTATTCTATGGTTTGCGATAGACCCGTTTCGATAGTGCGGCGAATAACTTTCAGAAAAGCGGCGGCCTGCTCCCTGGGAAACACCTCATCGAGGCGGCGGCCTCTAATCTTATCGGCGGCCTGGTAGAGTAAAGACTCATCGGCGGATAAGATTTCCGAGCAGACGCCATCTTCATCCATGATCAAGGCCACATCCGGCAAGGCGTTGGCAAAGGCCCGCAAACGCGCCTCGCTGGTGCGCACCGCCTCATCGGCGCGGATGCGCTCCGTGATATCGCTGGTGGCCGCCAACACCTGGCTGACATCCGGAAGCCGATTTTCATCCTGGCCGACATAAAGCTGCAAATAGATATGCATGGGAAGACCGTGCAAGGTGCGCACTTCCGCCTCAGCCTCAAAATGCTGCCGCCCTTCTGCCAGTGCAATCAACTCCTCCCGGAACATGGTGTGGCAACCGGCGGTGAAGGTGTTTTCCAGGTTCCCCAGCAATTCTTGCTTGTTCTGTGCGCCGTACATTTTTAGTACGGCTTTATTTACATCAATTACCTTGACAAGCTGGGCGCATTTGAGCACCTCTCCCGGGTTTTTCCGGAAATACTCGCTGTACTCGATCTGCTGAGATTTTTGGATCTTACGAAGATATTCCACCGCCTCGCTAAAATCCTCCACCCAGAGGCCCACCGGAGAATCCTCGAAAAGCTGCCGGTAGCGGGCTTCGCTCCAACTGAGCGTCTCCACCGCTTTGTCGCGCTCCTGCTTGCGTCGCTCCAGTTGCTCGACCATCTGGTTAAAGCCCTGGTAAAGAACCCCTAACTCATCCGGGCTGTCTCTCTCTACCCGAAGACGGTAGTCCTCCGTCTCGGCAATTTTATGGGTTACCTCAGCCAATTCCAGAATCGGTTCGGAAATTTTCCGCTGGAGACGATTGGCAATCAAATAAGCAATCAGAAGCAAACCGAGCGACAACGTACCCAGGAAAACAGTCAACTTGCTTAAACGCTCCTGAAGCTGTTGGGAAGAGATATACAAATCAATCCGTCCGTACTCTTCCCCCAGGTAGTAAATAGGCGCCGAGACATGCAGGAAATTGTCCAGAAACTCCGAGGAGGTGTTTTGCTGAAACCGGTTTATCACTTTTTTAACCCGGTCGATCTTTCCATAAGCGGCAAACAGCTTCCCATCCGCATCATAAATTCTGGTATAGACGATCTCCGGATTGTTGCGCAGTTTTTCCAGCACCCGTTCCGCGCCGTCCCGGTCCGCAAAAGCCAGGGGAGTGACGCAATACTCCCCCACAATAATAGCCGACAAACGGTATTGTTTGATCATCTCCTCTTTATTGGAAAGCAACTCCTCATAGTAGACCGTTACAAAACCAATCCCCATAGTGCAGATGGTGACCAGGAGGATAATAAGAATTAACTTTCCCCGAATCGTGTGGATCGAGAGCGGTTTCATTCTCCCTCCTCCGGGGCCGGCACAATCCTGGCCAAATTGAGCAGCAGGTAGCTTACCTGCAGGCCGGAGCGGCGGAGAGCCTCCACATTGACTTCGAAACGGATGGTGTTGCCGGAATGATAAAGATTGATATGTACTCCCTTTTCGGCAAACCCCTTGGTATCCGCCACGGTAAGTATGGGGTGATCCCGGGTTAATTCCAAAATTTGATCCAGCGAGTTCGCCATGGAACGGCTGATAAAGACCAGTTGGCAATCATCCAGTTCTTCCAGCGAGCGAAGATAACGCACCCGGCCGGATTTATTGATGATCTTATGGCGGGAGAAAATATGTTCTAAATCGCTGCCAAAGGGGTTCTCCCCCAGCACTCCTAAAATAAAGGGCTGCGAAGAATCGGCGGATACGTTCTCCGGCCACTGGATAAAACGGGTAAATTTTTCCAAGAAAGCCGCCTTGACCGCATATTCTTTCGTTTGCGCCGCACCCCGCCCTTCCATGATCACCACCAGGGCCATGATCACCAGCCAGTTGAAAATCGGGTATCTGCTCTTTTGAAGGGTTTTAGGCATCCTGATTTGATCTTTTTTTTAAAGCCGCACTTCACTGCCAATGCGGATCGTCAATCCGGGCTGACGAATCACCGGCAAATAGGGAGTGTGCGGCGCGCCTTGCTCGAACAAGCCGGCGTGTTCGATATCATTGTCAAGTAAATTTTCTATGTATATGAAAAGATTGGTATGGGGGATCACCTTCTGCAACGCCAGATAAAGATCAACCTGGGTGTAGCCGGGCTGACTTCCGCCGCGGTAGAGCGTGTTGCTTTGGGCGGTATTTAAATTGCCGATCCGGCGGAGCCGCGGAGAAAAAATTACCCCGGGGATACCCCGGTAGGTTGCCCCGATTTTTAGTTTATGATCAGCCACGCGGGGGAGATGGATATTCTCCCTGTCTGTCTTAATATGCGCATCCGTATAGGAATAGTACAGATATCCGGAGATAATACGGCTTACGGAAGCGGTCAATTCCAGGTCAAAGCCCGATGCGATTTGTTTACCCACGTTGACGTTTTGTATCCCCGGGGTATAGCGATTAAAATAAGGATTAAAGAAGAGCGTATCCGGCAGCAGTTTCCGGACAATCAGATCCTTCAGGTCGTTATAGTAATAGGAGGCTTTGACATGAACCGAACTGCGGAGTTTCCGGGAAACCGTAACGGAAAACGTTCTCAGTCGCTGGTTATCCAAATCCGGGTTAGGAACCATAACAATAGCCGGCGCTCCAAATTGTTCAAATTGAAAAAATAAGGACGGGGCCTGAAATGCAGTTCCGTAAAATAATTTGATGCGGGTGTCTTTGGCGGGTTTTAGCACGGCGGCAATACGCGGATTGGCGGTGTTGCTGTAGCGGCTGGAATAGTCGAAACGAAGCCCGCCAATCAAATCCAGCCAGGGGAGCGGCGTGTAGGTTGCCTGTCCAAAAGCGGCAAAACGTTTTTCGATGATCGTCAGCGAATCATCTATCGTTGCGGCGGCCGGTCCTTCATATTTAATCGGCTGTCCCGGGAAAAGAAAATCATTGGCATAAGGCGGGATGCTGCTGATCCGCTCTACATCCAGGCCGGTGATCAGATTGAGTTTTCCGGCAAAACCATTCCGGTAAATCAACGATCCTTTCAAGCTGTTATCCTTGCCGGTCATATATTGCTGTAAAATGGTGTTCTGGCTGTCGGTGCGCATTATTTTCAGAAATTGTGTTTGGGGGTCCTGAACATGGCGCGTATACGTCCCTGCTACGGAGAGAAGGCCCCGCCGCCGGAAATCATGCTCATAATTTACCGAAGAGACATCCGTGGCAACGATCCAGCGGTTTTCTTTATTGTAGACATAAGCGCTGGGATCCAGTCCCAGCGCATTTCCTTCCGAAAAATACTGGCGAAAATAGGAGAGCGTCAGATTCCCATAGCGGAACCGGGCCGACAAGTTGTGATCGTTGACCGGCTGTTCTAACTCCGGGGTCAGCGGCGGCGGATACATCCTGATAAACCGGCCCCCGGGATCATCCTCTTCCAGCCCGGGACCGTCGGATTGGTAAACGCGCCCGGCCAGGTCGATACGGGCGCCGGCTAATCCGGGCAAAGCAAAATGTGCTTCCCCAAAAACATTTCCGGTGTTTTGACTCCCCAAACTGCCCCGAACGATATAACCGTTTTCATCCGGCTGACGAGTAATGATGTTAATAATTCCGGCAAAGGCATCCGCCCCGTATATTGCCGAAGCCGATCCGTAGATCACTTCCACCTGGCGGGCCTGAAGAATGGAAATGGAATTCCCCACCGAAAGAAAGGTGCCGCTGGCCGGGTTGAGCTTCTGACCGTCAATCAACACCAGAAAGCGGTCGTTGCCCTCGATGCCCCGGATGGTGTAAAACTCTCCGAATCGCCCCGCATTTTCGATCACATCAAAGCCGGGTAAATCTCGCAATACATCAACAAGGTCTTCATAGCCCCGTTCGCGTATCTGCTGTTCGGTCACCACAATCACCGAGGCCGGGGCGTTCTCAATGTTCTGCTTATACCTGCTGGCTGAAACCACTTCCACATTCATCAATTCTTCCAGGCTCATTTGCAACAACAGTTCGGGATCATGCTCCTGTTGGGCCCGAAGCGCCAGGCACAACAAGAGGAGCCAGGCAAAGGCTACTCGCCGGAAAACATGCGCATGGTTGCAGGTAGCCAAATTCATATCAGCAATTTTCACTTTATCTTGAAAAGGACTTTGAACAGGGTAGAAACAGCTTTCATTTGCGAAGGTTCGTTTAGCCCGTCAACGGTTTAACAGGGTCTTCTTTTACCTGGTAAGGCCAGCTTCATTTCTTCAATCTGCAAATGATAGCTGTACTATCGGCAGCAGTTGGGCGGGATTAAATGAATGCAAAGAAAATATACCGGGATTCCGCCGGCCAATTCCCCTACCGGACTCTGTTGCAGAAAGAAAAATTGGCGATCCCGGTCTCCGCACCGCCACACTCCTCTTTCACAAAAAAAATTTTTTTCTTGACCTTGACTTCCCGGTTTCATAAAATAGAACTGACCAGTCAGTATTATCGTGGTCAAAGTAACAAAATAAGGAGTTTAATCATGATTGGCGAATTAACCCCCCTGCAACAGGAACGCCGCAACAAGATTCTGACCGCCGCGGCAAACTACTTTTCCAAAGTACATTTTCACGAGGCGGATATGGACCAGATCGCCCGGGACGCCGGGGTTGGCAAAGGCACGCTTTACCGCTATTTCCAGAACAAGGACGACCTGTACGCCCGCTCTATCGAGCACCAGTTGGAACTGGCGCTGCAATACATCCACGAGCAGGCGGAAAAGGCCCCCGACCTGGTGGGATACCTGGAAAACATCATTACTTCTGCGGTGGAATATTTTGTAGACAATCCCATCGCTTTTAACATGGTGCTGCTTTCCAACTCCGCCCGGATAGAGACCATCGCTCAAGTGGTTGCCTCGGTGCGGAAAAAGTATTTCCGGAATTTCGACCGCCGATTCCAGGAAGGAATTGAGCAGGGCGTCTTTAAACCGCTGAACAGCCGCATGGCCATGCGGATTCTGGACGCCTGTATTCTGCACCTGGTTTATGATATGAGAAGAAATCAATCCACTACCAAAGAGGAAATTATTCATAATCTGAAGGAAATCTATCTGAACGGTGTTTTACGATAACGGTGCGACGCCGGAGGAGGATATTATGGAAACGGGAAAACAAAAGCTTATTTCAGTGCTGTGGTTTTTGCTACTGCCGGCCTTGCTGCCGGGTCAGCCTTTAAGTTTGCGGCAGGCGCTGGAGTTGGCGGAAAGCCGCAACGAGCAAGTGTTGCAACAGCAAGAGAAGACCGCGCAAAAGGTTCTGGCGGACCGGGAGGCCTGGGGCAATTTTTTACCATCGCTCAACTTAAAGGCCGCTTACACCCATCTGAACAATCCCCTGGAGATCGATCTGAGTCCTATCCGCACCGCCATGATCCAAATGCAGGCGGGTAATCAAACCGAATTTGCCAATGTATACCGGTTATTGCAGGGACAAGCGCCGCTAACCGCCGCAGAGCGGGCAGCCTATTTCCAGGGAGCCGTGCAGCAATTGGATGGGGCGCTACCGGAATTCAAGGAAATTTTCAAGGACCAGAATTTCCGCACTGCGACCTTAATCGGCGTGCAGCCGCTCTTTTTGGGCGGGAAATTATGGGCGGCTAAGAAATTTGCCGGGGCGGAGAAAGAGGCGGCCCGGGCGGAAGCGCAGTTGACCCGCAACCAGGTATTGCAGGAAGCGGCGGTGCGTTATTTCCAGGCGGCTTTGCTTCAGCAGGTGGTGCAAACCCGCCGGAAGGTGCTGGAGGGTATGCAGCGGCATCAACGCGAAGCCCGGCGCCTGGTGGAGGAAGGCTTGATTGCCCGCTACCAACTGCTGCGGGCCAAAGTGGCGGTAGCCAATGCCGAGCGGGCGCTACTGCAGGATCTGAACAACCTGGAGTTGGCCCGCCTGGCCCTGCAACATACTCTGGGGCTGAACGAAGCGCCTCAATTGGCCGTGGGCGAGTCGCTGCATTATTCGGCCTTCACCGATTCGGTAGCCGTCTTGAAAGAACAGGCGGATATCTCCCAACCGGCCTTGCGCTTAATTGCCGCCAAAAAGCAAGCGGCGGGACAAAAGCTGGCGGTGGAACGCAGCGAGTTTTTACCCCACCTGGCCGCATTTGGGAAGTATGAACTCTACCCGGAGTACCTGAGCGCCCTGGAGCCGCGCTGGGCGGTGGGAGTGCAACTCTCTTTTAACCTGTTCAACGGATTTAAAAACTATCAGCGGGTGCAATCGGCCAAACACCTTAAGCGGGAAGTGCAGTACCTGGAACAGCAGACCCGCCGCAAGGTGGATTTATGGGTGGAAAAGTCTTATCGCGAAATGATGAACGCCCGGGAACGCTACCTGAAAAGCGCCGCGGATTTAGCGCTGGCACGGGAAAACGCCCGTCTGAATGAGAAACGATTCCACAGCGGCCTGGGTACTTCCCTGGAAGTGATCGACGCGCAATTGATGCTGGAAAAGACCGAGATAGAGCGGCTGGCGGCGCTGTTCGACTATTATCAAAGCCTGACCCAACTGTTTGCCGCTACCGGGGATACCAAACAAATTTTAACTGTCTGGGAAAAGGAGGAGAATTAAAATGCGCTCGAATAAACTACTTTACATTCCATTGATCATCGTTGTGGCGGCATTGTTGGTGATCCTGTCACAGGCGATCACTCCGGATCGCCACATCGTAACCGGTATGGTGGAAACAACCGAGCTGGATTTGGCCAGCAAAATTCCCGGCCGGATTGATTCCCTGCTGGTCCGGGAAGGGCAGACGGTGCGGGCCGGGCAACTTCTGGCGGTTCTGGAGAGCAAAGAGATCGACGCCAGGGTAGAGCAGGCCCGGGGGGTCATGGAAGCCGCCCGCGCCAAATTGGACATGGTGCGCAACGGGGCCCGCAAGGAAGAGAAATTGGCCGTGGAAAAGCTGTACCGCCAGGCGCAGCACCAGTTTGACCTGGCCCAAAAAACCTGGGAGCGGATCAAAAGCGTTTACGCCGACAGCGTGATCTCTGACCAGGAGTATGACCAGGTAGAGTTTAAGTACAAAGCGGCCAAAGAACAGATGGAGGCCGCCGGGGCCAAATACCAGATGGTTCTGAACGGCGCCCGGGAAGAACAGATCCGCGCCGCCGAAGCGCTGTTCCACCAGGCGGAAAACGCCTACAAGGAGGCCCTGGCCTACCGGCAGGAAACCCGCATTACCGCTCCAATCGACGGCGAAGTGTTTAGCTGCGTGGCCGACGCCGGGGAAATTGTCGCCGCCGGTTACCCGATCATCACCCTGATTAACCCGCAGGACAATTGGGTGGTGCTGCAACTGCGGGAAGACCAGTTGAACGGGTTGAAAATCGGCGACGAGTTGCCCGGAGATATTCCCGCCCTCAAAAAATCCGGTGTTGTTTTTAAGGTCGCCTATATTGCCGCCATGGCCGATTTTGCTACCTGGCGCTCGACCAATCAAAAGGGTGATTTTGACTTGCGCTATTTTGAGGTGCGCTTGCGCCCGGTACAGCCTGTGGAAGGACTGCGGGCGGGAATGACGGTTCGAGTAGCAATGAATCCCTGATCTTACCGACAGACGGGCTTGAGGTGCAAAGGGAAAGGAAGGAAAGAGATGCTGAACAAAATCATCACTCGGGAATGGCAGCGAATTGTGCAGCGGAAAACGCTTTACCTGATACTGATACCGCTGCCCCTCATTCTGTTCGCGATACTGGCGGGCATCTACCAGCAGCGGGTGATTGTCGATTTGCCGATTGCCGTGGTCGATCAGGACCACAGCCAGCTATCGCGGTTGCTGGTCCGTTCACTGGACGCCGCCCGCTCCCTGCGCGTGCAACAGCAATGCCGCAGCGTCGAGGAAATTCGCAACCTGGTGCTGAAGGGTAAAATTCAGGGCGGGGTGGTAATTCCTGCCGGGCTGGAGCAGGAAATCAAAAAAGGGAAATCCGCGACGGTGGTGGTTTATAAAAACACCGCCAATTTAATCATCGGAAATTTAATTCTGAAAGACGCCTTAACCACTATCCGCACTCTCTCTGCCGGCATCCAGCTAAAACGGCAGCGCGCCAAAGGACTGCCTTACCGCTCGGCCCTGGGTGTGGTAAATCCCATTCGGGTGGAGAGCAGTTCTCTTTACAACCCGGCCTACAATTACATCAATTTTTTAATTCCGGGATTACTGGCGGTGATGCTGCAAATGATTGCCATGATCGCTGTTACGTACAGTTTTGCCGCGGAATATTCCGAAGGCAGTTGGGCAGAGCTTATTCAGCTAAGCGGCGGCAGTATTGGGCGCATAATTGCCGGAAAAAGCCTGCCTCATATCGGGTTGAATACCGTCTCGGCCTTAGCGATGGCGGGAATCCTCTTCCCGGTCTTTGGCGTGCCGCTGCACGGCTCCTTGTTCCTGGTGCTGGCGTTCCTGATTTTACTGATTATGGCGGCCGGCGCCGTGGGTGTTTTGGTCGCTGTCATCTTCCGGGAATTGGTGCTGAGCAGCGAGGCAGCGGTGTTTATCAATACCCCCGCTTTTATTTTCAGCGGCTATACGTTTCCGGTGGAAGCCATGCCCGGGTTTCATCGTTTTTACGCGGATTTGTTGCCTTCCACCCATTTTATGACCGGGTTTATCAAGCTCTATCAAATGGGAGCGCCGGCGCCGGCAACAGCCGGGGAAGCCCTGCGCTTACTGGCGTTTATTGTCATTCCCCTGCTGGTTGCCTGGGTAGTACTCCGGGTACGGGAAAAACGAACCGCAAATGTTCAGAATTAAAGGGGGTGTCTGAAATGCGAAATTGGTGGAATGCTTTCCGGCGGGTGTTTAAACGGGAACTGAAAATTATTGCCGGAGATAAAGATATTTTGGTCATCATCCTCTTGTCTCCGCTCTTCTATGCGTTTTTTTACGGATCGGTGTATCTCCACAAAACCGAGGCCAATGTGCCGCTGGCA
>JAJRYW010000386.1 GCA_024275555.1 Calditrichota bacterium
CGGATCGTCAGCAAGTCCGCTTTTTTTCTTCTCCCCATCCGGCCTGGTCGCCGACTTTTGTTCGGGAATTAACGGCTTTTCGATATTCAGGAAACTGTTCAGCTCCTCTTCCACGGAGGGATATTCGGAAATGATATGGTAGAATTCCAACATTTGATAGATTTCATAAATTTCGGGGCCCATGTTTGCCAATTTAATATCGCCGCCGTTTTCCCGGAACCCCTTGATCTCCCCAATTAGCACGCCCCAACCGGCGCTACTCATATATATCAACTTCGAGAAGTCAAAAATCAGGTTTACGCAATTATCATCCATACAGGAATTGATGGTTTGTTGCAATAAGTGACAATTGCCCTGGTCAACATACCCACCAATCTCAACCACCAAAATATTATGCTTCTCATCCGCAAGTCGGGACTGAATTTGCAGGCCTTCTTGATCGATTTTCATGGCGTCTTCTTTACCTAACTTTGTTTGCTTGCTAAGGGCGCCTGCACGCAACAACGTACATTCACCATATGTGAACCTGATTGGTCCACCGTTTTTGTTAAACCGCCCGGAAAGTGATCACGCTTGTAATTTGAACCAAATATAATATTCTCTAAGCCTTATAACAATAAGAGGTTTGGATAATCTACCAAATCTACTCGAAGAATCAAACCCCTAAAGGGCGTTCACTGTTTTCCCAAAATAGCGTCGTAAAGTCAAATTAAACCATCACTTCCAAATCTTTCCGGACCTCCCGGAAAGCGGTGAATTCAAATTGATCGGTAACTTTATCCAATCGCTCCAGGAATTTTTTGATGCCGGTATAGTGGCGCAGTTTACTAAGCGTCCCTAATTTCACCCGCGGCAAATCCGTATCAAACTCCCAGGGATGCGCATAAAAAACGATCTGTCGGCCTTCCGCGGCACATTTTTTCATCAGGCTTTTGGAAAAGATAAATGGATACAAACGAAAGTAACCGCCGCCGGCGCAGGGGAAATTGAGCGTCCCGATTCTTGCCGTGCTCATCGGATACTCCATCAGAGTGTTATCCCCATCCCGGTAAATCACATAGGGGTTTCGGGGGGCGTCGGGAATCCCGTAGCGGTCATGGTGAATCGGGAACACCGATGAATCATAGCGAATGCCTTCCTCATACATGATCGGCAAGGACCACATCGTCTCTTTGGTGACGGAAAAGGTCGGCGCCCGAAACCCGGTTACCGGCGCCGGACTTAAACTGTTTAACACCTGGAGAGATTTTCGTAAATCCAGGCGGAAAGCTTCCGGCGAAAGTTTAGTGATCATCTGGTGCGAATAACCGTGAGAGGCAATCTCATGCCCTTCTGCCGCGGTTTGCTCGACTAATTCCGGGAATCTCTCGGCAACCCATCCCAAATAAAAAAAGGTGGCTTTGATATTCTTCCGGGATAAAAAAGTTAATATCAGCTCCGTGGGTTTCTTTACCCGGCTTTCCAGATTGTCCCAGTCCTGTCGGCTAAACATATCCGAAAAGATCTCCGGATGGAACCAATCCTCGATGTCAAATGAGATGATATGCTTCATTTGCATTTATTGCCCCTGCGCGGTAAAGACAACCCAAAATGTCTTAATGATAATTTCCAGATGCAGTTTAATCGAATTGCGATGCTCGATATAGTATAAGTCATGGCGCAATTTTTCTTTGACATCCTCAATCGATTCATCATAACCGGCTTCGACCTGGGCCCACCCGGTTAAGCCCGGTTTTACTTTTAGCCGTTCTTTATAGCGGGGAATTTCCTTGCTGTATTTTTCCACAAAGTAAGGCCGTTCCGGCCGGGGGCCGATCAAGCTCATATCCCCTTTAATTACATTGACCAATTGGGGAAGCTCATCCAGGCGGGTTTTGCGAAGAACTAAGCCCAGCCGGGTAATGCGCGGGTCGTTCTGTTTGGCTAATTGGGGCCCGGAGTGCTTTTCCGCATCGGAATACATGCTGCGGAATTTATATATCTTAAAAATCCGGCCGCCTTTGCCAACCCGTTCCTGGGTATATAACGCCCCGCCGGGAGATTCCAATCGAATCGCCAGGGCAATAACTAACCAGGACGGCAGAAATAAAAGAAAAAGTGTGATCGAAACCACTAAATCAAAAACACGCAGCAGAAAATAATCCCGGGCTTCCTCGGGCATTTTATCGGCCACGACATCGGATAATGAGGGGTGAAAATCGACATCGTAACTATCCGAAACCACCTCATAAGGGACATTCTCCCGTTCACACCGCTCGATCACCTGGTGAAGCGTACTACGGTCATTGGGATCAATCGCCAGAATCACCTTTTTGATCTTGTGCCGCTTGATAATATCTTTCATCTCATTAATACTACCCAACAGGTTGGGGAATTGCGAGAGGTCCGTGCTATCTTCGATCGGATCCACATTAATAAATCCAATAGAAGTATTGACGCCATTTTCCTGACCAAAGATCGCTTTTTGATATATGTTTGCGGCGACTCGATTCACACCAACAATGGCTATCTGCATTGAGTCTTCTTCCTTTTTCAGCAACCCTGCTTCTCCAGACAACTTAAATCCCAACATTTTGATTCACAGAATAACCGTTTAATAAGCCATGAATACGGTTGGATATAGCTCCGCCACGTCACCTACAGGCTAATGGCTGATAAATATAGTTAACCACAATAATTATAAGATGATGAAACTCACACAAAGATTGCGATTGAATTTTCTTTTGGCTAAAGTATCTATACCCTTTAATATTCTCGAAATCCTGTACGCTAAAATTAGCAACAATTTCGAATAAACAGAAGCGGTGAGAAAGGGGATTTCCAAGCTCAAATTGATTTGCGCGCTATTTTTAGAAAACACTTTCCAAAAATCAAGAATAAATATTATTTTCCTCACCTTAAAAAAAGATGCGAGTCATGCGACTTACGATACCCAACCAGCTAACCATCCTTCGGATTCTTCTGACTCCCGTCTTTCTAATATTGATTTTTCAGGATTCCCCTCCGCATCAACTCCTTGCTTCTTTTGTGTTTACGATTGCGGCTTTAACCGATTGGTATGACGGCTGGTATGCCCGCAAATTCGGGGTGATCTCCCGCGCCGGACAGTTTATGGACCCCCTGGCCGACAAGGTCCTGGTCATTTCGGCGCTTATTACTTTTGCCCTGCTGGGGGTCGTGCATTCCTGGATGGTATGGGTTATCATTATCCGGGACACGCTGATCACCATCAATCGCATTTTTGCCCTCTATATCGGAAAACCGATCATCACCCATGTAATCGCAAAATGGAAAACCGCCCTGCAAATGATCACCATCTTCATTATTTTGATTTATATCAACCTCAAAAACTACCTCTTCCCGAACACAGACTTCTCCCCAACCGATCTGTTCAACCCCATCAATATTCTTATGCTGACGGTCACTCTTCTGACCATTATTTCCGGGTTGATTTATATCCGGGAGAACCGGGAACTGCTTTTATTCATGTTCCGGCGCTTTTTCCGCTTATAGACTCATCGCCAAACTGGAGACCCGGCGCGGGCCTTTTCTCTCAATTATTTTGAATATTTCGGATCGGTAAGCCGCATCACTTGTGCATAAAGAGATTCGGCGGCATGCCGGTCCAGGTCGATCTGCTTCGCGACGCTTTGCCAGAGATTGCGGTTCTCCTCGCCGGCCGGGGGTGCAGCAGCTTCATCAGACGGTTGGGCTTCCAGCAGCTTTTTGCGTTGCGCCAATAGCAGCAAAAGGTGGGTGTCGATTGTATGGATAGAGTTTTGCGGCGAAGCGGAGAGTTGTCCCGGGGCAATTCGTTCCTGCAGCAAAAGATGGTCAATCAGCACCAATCGCACCATTGCCTCGGCAACAGGAACAATCCGCGGGCAGATACAGGGATCGTGCCGGCCGGTGGTTTTAAACTGCACCGTTTCCCCGGAAGTTGTGACCGTTTTTTGGGTTTTGGCAATTGAGGAGGTCGGTTTTACGGCAATCCGCATTACCAGGGGGGCGCCGTTGGAGACGCCGCCCAGCACCCCTCCGGCGTGGTTGCTGTTTGGACGCGCTGTTTTGTTAGAGGGATCCGGGACCAATTCGTCATTATGTTCGCTGCCCTTCATCCGCGCCGCAGCAAAGCCGTCGCCAATCTCAAATCCTTTTACCGCCCCGATCGACATAAGCGCAGCAGCAAAATCAGCCTCCAGTTTATGAAACACCGGTTCGCCCAAACCAATCGGGCAATTGTGAACCTGTATTTCCACAATCCCTCCCACGGAATCGCCTTCTTTGGCGACTTGTTGAATATAAGCGGCCATTTCCCCGGCGCGCTGCAAATCGGCGGCCCGTACCGGGTTCTTTTCGATCACATCAAAGTCGACCGTTTCCCCGCGAATCGGGCCCACCTGCCGGGTAAATCCGGCAACGGAAATTCCGTAGCGATCCAGGAGCTGTTTTGCCGCCGCCCCGGCCGCCACCCGGGCCGCGGTTTCCCGGCCGCTGGCCCGCCCGCCGCCGCGGTAATCATAAATCCCATATTTTTTGAGAAAGGTAAAGCCGGCATGACCGGGACGGAACAAATCCTTAAGCTGTCTATAATCCTGCGAACGCTGATCTTTATTCTTGATCAGCATACACAACGGGGCACCGGTGGTTTTCCCCTCGAACACGCCGCTAACCACCTCGACCCGATCCTCTTCCCGGCGCTGCGTGGTCAGCTTGCTCTGCCCGGGACGGCGGCGATCCAGTTCATGCTGAATTTCCGGAATACTCAAAGGAATCCCCGGCTGAAGCCCGTCGATTACCACCCCGATGTATGGGCCATGGCTCTCCCCAAAAGTAACTATCTTAAAGGCTTCTCCAAAACTGTTGGCGCTCATCGCTCTTACCTTCTTCTCTATATAAATGTCCTCTTTACTTCCGGAGCTTTCCTGGCTAACAGCCCGGACAGCGACCGGTTTTTAATTAAAATTGGTTGATCGTTCAGGGAGAGTCAAGTGCAAAGGTATTGCATAGAGGGTATATGAAAGAACACTATCTTATTTATCACGCACCAAAAAAAAGAGGGGCGCGCGGCCCCTCTAATACGACTCCGTAAGGAATCGCCCTCCGAACTCCCAACCCCAACAGTTGTTTTTCGAAAAGCCGGTGTTTGAATAAACCTAATTCAGGGCCGGGCTTGCATATTCTTTTTGCTGGATATAGCGTTGAATTTCCGATATGACCCGGCTGCCCACTTCCTGCAGGAACATTTTCTGAGCGGCGGCCAACACCGCTGCACCGTCGCTTATTTCCTTAGACCGGAGCACGCGGTTTAAATACTCGATATTTTTCTCCGAGGAATGCAGCCAGCCGGTTAACTCCTTGATATCCGAACTCGGCTCAATTTCCAGCAAAAGCTCCTCAGCTTCTTCCTGGCTGTTGGCCACAAATATTTCCAGCAAAATGCGAAAAATAGATGAATAAACTTCTGAAGTTACGATTGACGCATCGAGCGCATTTTGTACTATTTGATGCTGCCACTCAATTTCCTTTTCCAAACCCCAAATCCTTCTGCCGTCATTTAATTCACGACGGGTAAAATTTTGTAAGATCTGCCGGGAAACCTCACCAATCGTCGGGTGCACGTGTTGCATGGTAAGAACCTCACTGTTTAATTGTGTAACTATGCCGCCGAAATTCCGCTGCGGGTTGTTTATTCCGGGCTTCAGACCCTGCTGCCGGATAAACAAATCGGCGGTGATTCTTAAACGCCTTTGTATCTTCTACCGCCAAGTTCCTGTCGATAGATGACATCTGCTTGCATAGCCTCTCTTTGGAATAATTCCGTAGAAGAGGTCTAAGTTCTAAAAATCCCGTGTGTCTTTTAAATGGATTTTCTCGGCCTGATGTGTTCATCAGTCTACCGGATTACCGCGCAGCAAGAGGCTCAACACAATTCAGTGGGTTCCTGTTCAGAAAGAGTTTCAGAGAACGAATTCCGTGTACATCACATGGTTTTTCTGTTTTTGAAATATCCCCAGCAATCAAATTCAATAAGATGAATATTTATCGAGCACGTGTGAGTTGCTTAACAAAAATCATTTCGTGCTTTTTAATAATAGTCATCGGCGCCATTATCGATCAATACTGCCACTCATCCTGGGAAACAATGGATTCGACTTCCGACAACATAAACCGGAATTGGGCAATGCTGAATTCCCGATCCAGGGGGATGCACAGGGCATTGCCGTGATAAAGCATAAACTGATGGCCGGACATGGCCACCGGCCCATGAAAATTCAGGTCTTTGAGCTTCTCGATAAACAATTCCCGATTACAGGCTGTAATGCGATTCATATAACGGTTCCTTGTTTAAGTTAACTCCATGAATAACCGGCAGTGCGTGGCCCATTTTCAGTTTTAACAAAATCCAGCTTTCCAGCGCCGAATGCAGTTTTTCGCTGCACTCTGCCTTGGTGCGGCCAAAAGCAACCACCCCCTGGCAAGATGGAATGGTGCCGGCAAAGGTGCCGTCGCTTAATTTAGTAAACTTCGCACTTAACATCGCGTGGTGGATGTAGTCGCTAAATACAAAATAAGAGGTATCCATCCCTGCTTCCCTGTGTTTTAGTGATTCCCTGTATTTGCTGAATAATTATACATACGCTTGCCAGTGCTCATTGCCTGCAAACCTCACGGCCTGGCGATCAACATTACGGTAGATCGTAATCTGAATGAATCTTGTAAAAGGGAACGATTTGCCAATCTTCTGGTCTCTGTTCCGGCAAATGTCTAAGGACCGTTAAGAACAAGTTTGTTGATCGACTTCCCCCTTCAACAACTTTAGCAAATACTTGCCTTGCCGCTATAAAATAACGCCCCTCATAGCAATGGGAGCGTCACAGAACAAAGGTTTCCATTTAAGAATACTGTTGCGATGATGGCGATAAATTCCTAAATATGAGGGGTTTATCAAATATTACATTTTTGTTGATTTAATTGCAGCAGCTAAAAACAGACAAATAGGCAGCGGATAATTTTAATCAACCCAAATTCTGTAAAGAATCTACACGTTGCATTTCCCGGTAAAGTTTTTAACATTCAAACCATTCCGATAGAATAGAAGTATAAACAACGATCTCTGTTAATCTGACGGTTAGCACTGTTTTTGCTGTTTAATAAGATTTTTGCATTCGAAACATCCGGAGTGGGTAAAACGGTTCCGGAACAAATACGGAAAACCATTAAGAATACGACATTCGTTTTCTGAAGCACTCAGCCGTTCCCCGGGCCAACCTATTACCGGCGCGACGGGGGACTACTAAACCGGGATTATAGAGTGTCCAATAGAATGAAAGGGGTACCCATGAAAATCCGATTGGCCATAGTTGTATGGTTTGTTTTTCTACTGAGTTGTGGAGGGCCTTATAAAGCGCTAAAGCCAAAGCCGGAGCCGAGCCCGGGACAATTAGGCTATATTGAGATAAGCGACAAAGGAAAAAGTTTTAAATTAAAACCGGGTAAAAAGTATTACATCCAATTCCCGGGGCCGCGCTCTGCGGACCAGTACCTGGTTTTGCGAACCGCTCAATTGGATGCAATCGACGCTTATCTCACCGCTCATTTCACCAATGGCAAAACACCTATGACGCCGTTGCCGGACCAGACCCCGCCGGTAGACGACTACCAGGCCTACGCGGTGGAAGCCGCCGTTCCCACCTACTATTGGGTCATCGAAGATGTGCGCCGGGAGGTGCTGCTGAGGCTGGAGTATCGCTATGTTCAGCGCTGGCGATTCGAGTTTGAGCAGGAAAGCGAGGCCTTCCTGGCCGCCCTCCACACCAACACGATCGACCGAACCTCTTTTGAGGCCATTGGCAACACCCTCTCTCCGGATGATTTAGACCTGGATCAATTACAGAAAGATTTGGAGCAAAAATCGGAGCGCATTACCACGCTCAGCAACCGCCTGGAAAAAATCGAAGCGGTTTTCCCGGCAAACATCAAAAATTCCGACGACAAAGCCTACCTCGATTTTATGGGGCTGAAACAATCCCTGCAAAAGGAGGCCGAGTTCCAGCAATCGTATGGTTTAGTGTTGGATGTCTTCAGCAAAGAACGGACTTCCCGGGGAAATACAGAGCAATTTGTTTCCGCCATTCCCACATTCACTACCTTTTTCTCCCAAAAAAATAATTATCCGGAGAGCGTCCAAAATGCGGTGCGGAGCGTGTTAGCCAAACGCCTGCCGGAACTGCCGGATTATTACCGGGACCTCCTGAATCGCAAAAGCGACAGCGCCCCGATCAACCTTCCCGAGGGCGTGGAAGATTTATTTAAGGAATGCAATACACCCATGGGCTCGAGTTTCTCCAGTATGGTTTCCTTTATGCGCAATTACAACCGGGCCGCCGCGGATATTGCCGCGGTAAAGAGCGATCACCAATCGCTGCAAGAGGGATTGCGCGCCGGGGAAGGATGGCCGGATAACGCCTTCTATCGCAATCTTCATGCCCGCGCCTTGGAACTGAAGAAACGTATTCCCACTGTTCGCCTGCGTGATTTCGGCAGTTACGCTACCACCCCGGGCGCAAAGGCCCTGGAGCGCGAGGCCCGCGACCTGCGCACCCGGGTGGGTAAAACCGAACAGCAGCTGCGGCGCGCCGCTGACCTGGTACCGAAAATCAATCGATTTAAAGGTCAGGGGAACTATCAGGCCATTGTGCGCGCTTTAAGATCCAACGCCGATATCGATTTTCTCCGGGAACGCTACAAAGGGGTGGATAAACTCTCCATTGAGCAGCAGGAAAAAGCCATCCGGCGAGCCATCCGGAATCAAGGCTGGGTAGCGGCGGAAACAGCCCTGCAAAACCTGCATGAGGACCGCAATTTTCTGAATCCCGGGGCGGTTTCCGGCCTGAAACGCAGCACGGTGCGCCGCCTGGAGAATGAACTCATCAGCGCGATTGAAGCGGCTTCCCGGAAACGGGCCGAAGCCTTTATCGAAGCAAATAAAACCAACGTGAACAATGTCGAAGCGCTTTATTCCAACCCGGCTTTCCGGCCTGTTCATGAACTGACCTTCTCTTCCGGCGGCGGCCAGGAACTGCAAGCCGCTAAAAACCGCATCAAAAATTATTTGAATGACCTGAAAACCGAGCTCTTCCCCCGCGAGGCCATCCGCACCATTTACACCGCCTTTTCCAGAAATATCCGCGACAACGGGGTGGCTAAAGCGCGGGCCATCATCATCCACGGGAAACATTACCAGGGCAAAAACCGGAAAATCCGACAGCTAATCGCCGAGGTCGATCCCATGATTGCCAAGTGGATTACCAAACCGAAGACCTATCGCAAAATATACGCGGCGCCGGTGAACCCAACTCAGCAAGATCAGAACGAGTATGTGTTCCGGTTGAATATCCGCATCCCCTCCGAGGCAAAATTCCCGGTGTTCGATATCAACATCAAGCTCCCCCGGGAAGTGGCCAAAGCCGCGGCCACGGAACAGTGGTACGATCAAATTACCATGAACGGCAAGGTGCTCAAGAATGAAGGACGTTTCCGGATCACCGCCCCGACCAAGAGCAATAATTACGAATGCCAAATTACTCCGGTGCAGATGCGTAAAAATCAGGACAACATCCTGGAAGTACGCTTTAAGCACGAAGCCTTTAAAATCTTGGAAATAAGCGTTATGGCCCAGCGACCGATCATCAAGAAAAATTAGGGTCGCGGGATCGAAACAGCAATGAATTGAAATGGTAAGGCCATAACAGAGAGAGGAAAAAAATGCAGAAAAAACTGATCATTGGCGCTGCCGCAGCGGTTGGGTTGTTAGCAATCGTGGGATTGTGGCTGGTGTTCCGGGGCGATTTGAGCGACCGGATTGTTATCCCCTACATTGCTCACCAGAAACCGCAAATCGACCCGCATCTCCCCCACTCGGCGCCGCTTTCCGATAAGCTCGATGAAGTCCTGTTCGATGGGCTGTTCAATATTTCCGCCAACGCCAGCGGGATCGTCTACGAAGACGGGCTGGGAGAGTTCATCGATATCGATGAAGACAACATCGTCACCATTCGCTTGAACACCAAGAAAAAGTGGCACAGCAGCTTTACCACCAAGGTGAATGATGACGAAGTAACCGTTGTCGAGGCCAGCCCGGTCTACTTTTCCGCGGCAGATTTGAACTTTACCCTGAAACGCATCCGGCGGCTGGGCAGCCTTTCTCCGGATTACATCCTGGTCTCCCAGGCGCTGGAGGATTTTGCCTTTGAAGGCCCGGACAACAACAACGAAATTCGTTTCCAGTTTAAAGGGGACCGAATTTGGACCGAGAGCGACATTAAAGAAGTGCTCTCCTTTAAAATTCTTCCCCAGAATTCCGAGTTGATGGCCCCCAATTATTACACCGGCAGCGGTCCCTACCTGGCCGTCTCTCCCACGGAAGAGGTCACCAATTTCTATAAAAGCCCGGCCGGCTTAGCCAATATTTCTCATGTCATCCTGGCCCCTTTTGTGGACAACAGCACCTTTACCACCGAGTTGAAAAATGGCAACATCAATGTGCTGCTGGCTACACCGTTCGGAAGCCGCTCCCCCATTTTGAACGATCCGGAAGACTTTTTCTACAAATCGAACATCAGCACCACCTTTTTTGCCTTGTTATTCAACACCCAACGTTTGGACCTCCAGCAGCGGCGGGAGTTGCGCAAGTTTATCAACAACCGGGTGATTATGGAGCGGTTTTTCAAAGTCAACACCGAGCAGCAGCGGCATATTACCGATTACAAAGGCAATACCGACAACTACTCCGACTATTTGAACTACAGCGTGTTTCCTTCTTCGAGTTATTATGTGGAAGAAGAGATCGTGGTTCCGGCCAAACCCCGGGGCGCGGCAAAGATGAACCTGCTCCCGGACAGCATTAAAATCGTCAGTTGCCTCAACTATGGTCACCGGGAAGAGTTGGCCGAGTTGCTGGACATCCTGAACGATCCCCAGGTGAGCGGCGGACGCATCCGGGCCCTGGAAGCGCCCAACGAGGCCCTTAAAGGCGGGGACTACGACGCCGTGCTGGTGGCTATCGACGGCTACAAGAGTACTTTCTTGTTCGATTTATACACTATTTTTCTCCGTGAACCTGATCTGGCCAAACACCAGATCAACCTGAGAACCATGAAAAACGAGGCCGGGGAAACCGTTGCCGATCCGCGCTCGCTGCAGGAAGACAACAACTTCTGCCGTCTCGACGCCACCCGCTCCGGCCCGGACCAGGAAAAAATCCTGGAATTCCTGGAGAATATCTACGGATTTATGTACACCAATCACATCGGGGATAAACAGGCCTACGCCCAATTTGTGGATGAAAACGAGCAAGAGCTGGCCCTGGGCGCCTGGCTGTTCTCCCTGCCCTCGCTGGCTTATTTCAGCACCCAGTTCGACGCCGGCAGCATCGATCTTTACGGGGTAGCCTCGCAACTCTCGACAATCGAAAAATGGCGTGAGAAAAAAGACGATTAGCCGCGCTTCCCGGAGGCCTTAGGAAAGTAAGCTTGATGTATATAAACAATTATTCTGCTGTAAGAGCGGTATCATTCCGGTTTAACAGAAAACGTTCCCGGCCGGCGCCTCGCAGCGCTGGCCTCTTTACAGCCGGCGGCGCTTCCGCGGTGCTGGCGCTCGTTTTTCTTGCCCTCCTTGCGATGGGAGCAAACCCTCTCTGGGCGCAGCAGCGGCAAAAGTTTCTTGTTGTGGAAAAACCGGCCAACCTGGAATTTTACAATAAGTACGAGCAAAAACTTTCTTTCCGGGAACGGCGTAACTTCCCGGCCTACCAGCCTTTTCTGATCCGGCGCTCCAAAACTTACCTGAGCGACAATTTTACCCCGGTTATGGAAGTGGCCCGGGGCAAACGGCGCTACTTTATCC
>JAJRYW010000387.1 GCA_024275555.1 Calditrichota bacterium
CATCCCGGCGGGCCAGCCAAATCGTTTCTGCCCAGCGGGCGGCATCCAAATGATTGAATATGTAGGGATGGGGGCCGATAAACTCCCGGACGGCAGCGTTGCCGTAAAGAAAAACCGGGCGGCCCATCCGGATGGCTTCAAAGGGCGTAAACCCGAATCCTTCGTAGACGGAGGCGTTGATAAACAGATCGCACTGCCGGTATAAACGCACCAGCTCCGGATCGGGAACAAATTGCGTCAATTCGATCTCCGCACGAAACGGAGAGCCTTTTTGTGCAGCGACAATCTCAGCGGCGGCATTGCCGGATTGTCCCACAATCACCAGGCGGTGGGGAATTTGAAAACGGGATTTCAGTTGATTGAACACCTCGATAATAAAGGGAATATTTTTCCGCTTTTCAAAAGTGTTGACTGCCAGGATTACCGGTTGAGTTGTGGGGGGCGGGGGAGTTTCATCCGGGAGCTCCCCGAGATGGTCTGTGCCGGGAGGGATCACCACAACCGGCGCAGCCAGATGCGGAAAAAGCTCTTTGATTTGTGAAGCAGTCGTATTGGAAACCGCCACGACGACGTCGCTGCGCTCTAAAAAAGTGTTCATCCGTCTGCTAAAATAGATCTGCTTGTGCCGGGGATAAAACCGGGGATGTTTGATAAAGCCCATGTCGTGGAAAGTGTTGATGAACACGATGTCCCGGGACTGCGGCGGGCAGAGATAATGAGTTGCATAAAACACGGCCGCCCGGGCTTCCCGCAGCCGGGCCTTCAAATAAAACTCGTAGAAGATCAGCTTATGCAGTTGTCCCTTAAGTTTTACCGGCGCAAGCCTGTCGCCGGGGGCCAGGCAGCTGCGGAACAGGTGGGTATGCTCCTCGCGGCAGAAAATAACCAGGGGCCAGCAGCGCGGCTGTTTTAGCAAATTGATGACCAGGTTGAAAATATAGTTGGCCGCTCCGGAAAATTGGGGCGGCAGGGACAGCGCATCCATCGCAACAACATCGGAACGGGATGGTAAAAACGGATGCAGCTTGCGGATATCCTGACCAGGATGGCTTTTTATCATAAAGGCTTTACATTAATTATAGAACGTGTTGGTTCCCGATCGAAGATCGCTTTGCTTACCGTCGACGAAAATCGAGCGTGGTGGTTGTTGTCCATAATAGCGATAAGCGCTTCCAAAAACAATTCTTCATTCAAAAATTCCGCCTGAAAACAGTTCAAAATCAGGCCGGTAAAAATTACCGGTTCAATTTTGGCGCTTATCATCCGTTTATTCTATGCAAAGCTGCGGCAGAGGGAGATTGGAAATTTATGGCGATTCTGATTGTTGATGACCGTAAAGACACCCGCACCATGATTAAACGTATTTTAGAGATGGACGGCCATCCGGATATTCTTATGGCGGAGTCCGCCGCCGAAGCGTTTGCCCTCCTGGGCGCCGCCAAAGAGAATCCGGCCGGGTCTCACTCCATTGATCTGATTCTGATGGACTTGATGATGCCGGTGATGAATGGCATCGACGCCTGCCGGCAGATACGCGCCCAGGCCGGCCTGGGAGAAATACCCATCATCATGGTCACCGCCAACACCGATATCCAGCGCCTGCAGGAATCTTTCGAAGCCGGGGCCAACGATTACATCAACAAACCGTTCAACCGGATTGAATTGTTGGCCCGGGTACGCTCGGCCTTGCGGCTGAAAGAAGAAACCGACCGGCGCAAGGCCCGCGAACAGGAACTGCTGGAAGTAAAGGGAATGCTGGAAGCAGCCAACAAGGTGCTGAAACGTCTTTCTTCCCTGGACGGCCTGACCGGCATCCGGAACCGCCGCGCTTTTAACGAAGCGCTGGTGCGGGAATGGCGGCGGGGATTCCGGGAAAAGAAACCGTTGTCGTTGATCATGATCGACATCGACCAGTTTAAGTGTTACAACGACGCCTATGGACACCAGGCCGGGGATGAATGCTTAAAGCGCGTGGCCCGGGCGCTGGACCATGCCTTGCACCGCCCCGGGGATGTGCTGGCCCGCTATGGCGGCGAAGAGTTTGCCGCCGTGCTCCCGGATACCCATCTTGACGGAGCCGTGCATGTAGCGGAATATCTCCGCGAGGCGATCAACAAACTGAACCTGCCTCATGCCGCCTCTACAACCGAGAGCTTTGTCACCATCAGCTTAGGGGTGGGCGTGTTGCAGCCGGAGCCCTCGCTCCGGGTGCGACGCCTGGTGGAACTGGCCGATCGAGCTCTCTACCTGGCCAAGCAGGCAGGGCGCAACTGCGTTAAAGCCCTCGACGGCCGGACAGGCCATCCTTCCCCCTGACTTGTTTGCGGAATGGCCGCAGGAATCTCGTGTAATCACCCGCCTCGGCACTCCCGCTAAAAAAGCAGAGATTGCTAAGAATGAATGCCTCTAATAAGCCCCGGGCAGGAAAAAAAAGAGTTGTTGTCGCCGGGCCGGTAGCCCGGTTATCAAATTCCAATTCCCACTTTGTTGCGTTTTATCAATTTTTTTGATATGTTCTTTCGTATTATGAACCCAAAGCGCCGGTAAGCGGGGCTGGAGAATACAACTATGGCACAGGCAAAGAAAATACAGATCAAAAGCTTGACAAGACCAGGGAGGGTTTATGCTGGAAAACATTGATCGATATTTAAATTTAGGAAGAAGTGTGGAAATTGAGGTTGCCGAACTGGCCTGCGAAACCCAAACCGGCGTCCTGGTGGAATGGAACCGTCAAAACGCCTGGCTGCCAAAAGAAAAAGTTAAGATTATCCGCAAAGAAAATTCGGTTGTTGTAAAAATTCCCAAATGGCTATATGTGCGTAAATTTTAGGCCGCTGCTTTACGGCAAACATCCCCTTTACAGGCGAATCACAAGTTAAAAATTCGACGCTGAGAAACGCCGAACGTGGCAGAGGTATTTGTGTAGCCGGACAGTTATCCAGTGAAATTTCCCCACCCCGGCCCTCCCCGAAATCGGGGAGGGAGGACTGTTTCCCCCCGATTTCGGGCTTCGTCGTGAGCTCAGCCGAACGGCGGATGAAGGGGGGACATTACCATTGCATGAAGGCAACTACACAAATACAATAAAACGATCGATCCGGTCCCTAAATCCTCCCTTCAGCGGAAATCTACCTTTGTCAGCGGCATTCGGTGTCAAATTAAGCGCAACTTGTGATTGGCGTTTTAAACAAAAAAAGCTGCCCGGTTGAGCAGCTTTTTTGTGCAGCACCAATAAAAAGGAGTTAAAAGGAAGGGGAAGATTCCTCGGAGTTGGTAATGATGATCAAAGAGAAAGTTCTATCCAACCGTCAGCGCCTAACAATGAAGTTTGATTTTTATAAAAAAATGGCTATTTTATTGAGGTATCGGTGACTCAATCTAAAACTGATTGAATAACAGAATCAGAAGGAGAAATATATGCTTGCTGAAGAAATAAAAGAGATCATAAAGGAAAGTATAAGAGAAGTCTTGAAGGAAGAGAGATTATCCCTTTATGAAATCCTCATCCCTTACGTAAGCAAGAAAGAATTGAATGAAATTCAGAAGAAATTTGGCTCACCCAAAAAGTATGATGAAAATGAATTTGTGGATATGACAGCCTGGATAAAAGGATGACAATAAAATTCAGTCGTGATGCCATAAAATTTTTAGAAAAGATAACAGAAAAAGATAAAGAACGAATACGACAAAAAACTAAGATTTTAGTAATATCAATTGAAGAACAGGGTATTATTCCTTTTCGAGAGTTGGATATTAAAAAATTATCCGGAGAATGGTCTGAGTTTTTTAGAATGAGAATTGGCAAAATTCGGATCATCTTTCGTATAGACCGTAAAGCAGATAGCATTTTGGTTTATGAGATTGATTTCCGGGGGGATGTCTATAAAAAATAATGTTTACCTAACGGTCGCCTCAATCAGACCAACAGGTTAGGCGTGTTGGTGAAATGGGTTTAGAGATATCGCCGGACATGAGTTGATCCAATGACGCCAAATAATCCCCGGGGGACTCATGAGAATAATATCCCTCATTCATCAACTCATTCGACTCATCATTTCAGTGATCCTGTTAGTTTCCCTGAATTACGGTCAAGAAAATATTACCAAAATGAGAATAAGCGTAATTCAGGTGAGTACGGAAGATGAGGCCACGGAGATTATAGAACTCCTTGAGAATGGAGCTGAGTTTTCAGAATTAGCCAAACAATATTCGATAGGCCCAAACAAAAAGCAGGGAGGCGATTTTGGCTATTTTGCCCCGGGAGAGATGGAGAAAAGATGGGATGACACTGTACTAAAATTAAAAGTTGGAGATTTTAGTCATCCGATAAAGACAGGCGCCGGTTATTTCATTGTGATGAAAACCGAAGAAAAATCAGTTCCCCCGGAAGAGGAAGGTGTCCGCAATAAACCACCCATTTTCTATGCCCTTTCCGAAAAACCCCAGGTAATTAAAAGAGTGAACCCCCAATATCCTATGTCTGCGATAAAGGCCGGCTTGGAGGGTGTCGTTGTCGTAAAAGTTCTCGTGGGATTAAAGGGAGATGTTGAAAAAGTTGAGGTGCTAAAATCTGTTCCAGGTTTAGATGAAGCTGCAATTAAAGCAGCTAAGTACTTTTGCACCGAAGTGTGCAAAAGTACTTAGGCCCTTACGGGGTCTTATTCGACTCCCGGCTGGCCGGGGTTGTCGATTTGTTCTGTCGAAGTCACCCCGGCCGGCCGGGGGCCGAAGTGTGCGAAAGCACTTAGGTCCTCCTTACACCACCCGCTCTTCCAGGTATTCCATCACTTTGTCTTTGGAAATACGTTCCTGCGCCATGCTGTCGCGCTCCCGGACAGTCACCGTGCCGTCTTCCAGGGTTTGGGAATCCACCGTAAAGCAGTAGGGGGTGCCAATTTCATCCTGGCGGCGATAGCGCCGGCCCACCGCACCGGATTCATCATAAAAAACCCGGAATTTATTGCGCAGCCCTGCTGTGATGTTTTGGGCAATCTCCGGCATCCCGTCTTTTTTAACCAGGGGGAAGACCGCGGCCTTCATCGGGGCAACGGTGGGATTAAAACGCAGCACCACCCGCTCTTCTTCTTCGGTGTAGGCGTCGCTGAGAGTGGTGAGTAGAAGGCGATCCACGCCGGTGGAAGTTTCCACAACAAAAGGGATGTACTTTTCACCGGACTCCTGGTCGAAATACTTCAGATTCTTCTTCGAAAACTCCTCGTGCCGCTGCAGGTCGAAGTCGGTGCGGTTGTGAATCCCCTCGATTTCGCTCCAGCCAAAGGGGAATTTATACTGGATATCGAAAGCGGCTTTGGCATAGTGGGCTAACTCGTTTTCGCCATGCTGATGGAACTGGAGATGTTCTTTGCAAATGCCCAGCCGGTCGTACCATTTCAATCGTTCCGCTTTCCAGTATTCAAAAAACTCTTCATCCGAGCCGGGTTTGACAAAATACTGCATCTCCATTTGCTCGAACTCCCGGGTGCGGAAGATGTAATTTCCGGGGGTAATCTCATTGCGGAAGGCTTTGCCGATCTGGGCAATCCCGAAGGGCAGTTTTTGGCGCGAGGCCTCCCGCACATTATGAAAGTTAACGTAAATCCCCTGGGCGGTTTCCGGGCGCAAATAGACAATATTGGCGTCGCTTTCCACCGGCCCCATAAAGGTTTTGAACATCAGGTTAAACAGGCGCGGTTCGGTCAGCGTGCCCGGGGTGGTCGTGTCCGGGCCGACAATGCGGGAGTATTCCGCCGTGTCAATCTCGGTCAGGCAGTGCAGCTCGTATTGGGAGATATCCACTTTGGCTTTTTTCAATTTTCGGGCAATATAGTCGGGATTGCCTTCCGGAAAGGCATACATCAGGCCTTCGCCGGATTTCGGGGTGTAGACCATGAGTTGGTCTTCCCGGTAGCGGTTCTTGGTCTCCCGGCAATCGACCATGGGATCGGTAAACCCTTCCACGTGCCCGGAGGCTTCCCATACTTTGGGGTGCATTAAAATGCTGGCGTCCAGCCCTTCCACGTCGTCGCGCTCGTAGACCATCGACTTCCACCACAACTCGCGGATGTTCTTTTTAAGCTCTATCCCCATGGGGCCGTAATCATAACAACTATTGATGCCCCCGTAAATCTCACTGCTTTGAAAAATAAAACCTCTCCGTTTACAGAGGGAGACTAATTTGTCCATCATGTTATCCGGTGTTGCTGCCAATGTACGTTCCTCGCTTAGTTTATTCCTACTCAGGTTATTCGGCTATTATAAACACATAATTTAGGGCAAGAATTGATCAATCACACATACCATTTCAAAGATTTTAAATCCAGGCGGGTTTCGGTGTGATATTCCAGGTGTTTCAGGAGTAGATTTTCTATATGTAAATCCTGGCTGGAGAGGCGCTCCGGCAATTTAGAAATTCCTTTCGGGGCTATTTCCGATAATGTTTTGATCCACTTATACAGAACCGGGGCGAGGCCGGCCGGCGGAGCAAGAGGGCCCGGCCGGCATTCCACACAGTAAAATCCACCCCGGAGAAGATCCGCCTGTGCGGCCCGGGCCGGCCGGGCAAGTTCTTTCCGGCATTCCAGGCAATATTCAATATTCCAGCCAAAACCCAGGGCCTCGCTGAGCCGCAGCAGGAAGTGCCACAGGAAGATGTGGGTCGCCGTTTTGCCGCTGTCATTCAGTTCCTTTAACAAGCTGACCTGGTATTCAAATAAATAGACCAGCGGCTCGTGCTCGCGCAGCAGGGTGTTGACCAGTTCCAGCATGGCAAAGGCAACCGCCGTTTTATCCAAATCTTCCCGGATACGCAGGAAGGCGTTCAGCAGCGAAGCGCCGGTTAATATCTGCAATCCCCGCCCGGGTTTGTGGGAATAAACCACTTCGATGTGGTTCAGAACCTCCAGCACCCCCCGAAAGGGGCTTTTGGGGCGATAAGCGCCTTTGGCGATCAAGCGCAGATGTCCTTCATCGGCGCTGAAGAGATGCACAATCCGGCTGGATTCCTGCCACTTCTGGGTGCGGAGCACCAGCGCCTCGGTTTTGATGATCTCGCTCATGTGCAAATATAGGAAAGATTTTGGCCAGGCTGACCGGAAGAAATAAAAAAAGGGGCTGCCTGCCCCACTTTAGCGCGCGTCCTGCACCAACTATCTAAGAAAGAATGGAAATCCCCATACCTCGGAGACATTCACCCATAAGGTAAGGGATGATTCCAAAAGGTTTGTGAAAAATAACCGCAATTCGGGAGTGAAGAAATTTACAATTCGGACTGCCGGGGAGAAGGTTGTTTCAGAACGAATAGCTTAATCATGCCAATCGCAAGTAGAACTTATAGAGCCGTGAATTAATCCGCGAATATAGATTGGCCCGGTAGCCGCATTCCGATTACCCGGAATGCGGCTACCGGAGAACCGGCGGTCTTCTCGAATTTATTCACGCGTCTATAATGTGACGCAGAATGCTGCTGATCGGGCAAATTTCCGCTTTCAGCGTCAACTTTTCAACTCGTAATTCGCAGTCATCAGTCCCGCTTTCAGTCGCCGCCGGCGTCATCAATGTTAATATTTAATTTTTGATGCGCTTTGCGGAGCGAGGATTCTACGGATTCCGGCAAATCGCCCCGGGCAAAAATAAATCCCAGGTATCGTCCGCCCTTCGGCATCGGTTGAACCGGGCGCCGGTTGGGGATGGAGATGATGAGTTCTTCCACGCCCTCCACCTTTTTCGCCTCCTCTACACCTTCCACGGAGTGAAGAACGCCGGCCCCGGGGATGGGGATCATCATTACCCCGGAGGCGTGCGACTCACGCTGGATATGGCGGACATCCTCCCCAATCGCCTGGCGGAGAATGAGTTCTTCCAGGGTCATCCCCCCTTCAAAGCGCAGCGAACGGGAACACAACCCGCCAATTGAACGGGCGGCAATCTCGATGAGATAGGCGCCCTTGTCGTTGATGCGCACTTCGGCGTGGACCGGGCCGTTCCGCAGCCCCAGGGCCCGGGCCGCCCGCTGGACGGTGTGAATCAATTCCCGCTGTACATAGGCCGGAAGCCGGGAAGGCGTTACATAGATCGTCTCGACAAAATAGGGGCCTTCCAGCGGATCGGGCTTGTCGAAAATAGCCAGCGTTTTCAGCTCTCCGTCGATGAGCAAACCCTCCAGGGCCGACTCGGCGCCGGGGATGTATTCTTCAATCAGCACCTGGTCGGTCTCTTTTTTATAAGCGCGATCACGCACCTCGGGAACCTCCATCAACTGGCGCACCGCTGCCAGGGCTTTCGATAATTCATTTGCAGAATTCACCCGGCTCACCCCCCGGCTGGCGGAAAGAAAGGTGGGTTTGACCACACAGGGGAATTTCAAACTCCCGGCAATCCGCTCTATTTTTTTATGGAGCGGGAAGAGTTGAAAGCGGGGCGAAGGCAAACCGGCCCGGGAAAGCGCCTCGCGCATCCGGTGCTTGTTCCGCGCCGCTTCTAATGCGGACACGGGATTGTGGGGCAATCCCAATTCCCCGGCAATCACCGCGGCGATGTAGGCCGATTGATCATCCACTCCCAAAACCACCTCAATCGGTTTTCTGGCCGCAAACAGGCGAGCGCGTTTGCGCACCTCCCCCAGCCTGGCAAAATCCAGCGCCAGGGTGCTGTCAGGAATTAGCGCAGACATGGCTTGATTATGATTCGAGGCAACCACCAAATCAATATCCAGTTTTCCGGCCGCGGCCATGAAGTCGTGGGTGCGGTAGGTGGTCGAGGGAATAACTAAAAGCAAACGCATCTATGAATCTCCGGAATTTAACGATTGACCGTTGCGGCAAAATGTTCTCTATCGCTGCTTCCCGGGCGGGGAACAAAGCGAACCGTAACTTACCATGGAAGCAGGGCGATATGAAACTCAAAATTTGTCTGGCCGGGCAACCGGGATGAGGAGGGGCGCCTCGTTGTGAAGGGAAGGTTCAAACGGCAGGACATTGCGGAAGAGCGGCGGTTATTTGGAGCGGTGGTCCAAAATCTCCCGCACCTTTTTGGCAATGGTTTGCACGGAGTAGGGCTTATGGGTAAAGTGAATCCCTTTTTCCAGGGCGCCGCTTTGCACAATATGGTCGTCGGTATAGCCGGAGACAAAGAGGATGCGCGAGATGGGCAAAACATCGGATATCTTTTCCGCTAATTCCCGGCCGTTCATTTCCGGCATAATCATATCGGTAATCATCAAATCCGGTTTGAGCTTCTCCTGGCGGATTAACTCCAGCGCTTCCACCCCGTTGCAGGATTGGTAGACCCGGTAGCCCAACTGTTCCAGGATGTTGCAGGTAAATTCACGCACTCCTTCATCATCTTCTACCACCAAAATAGTTTCCGATCCCGAGAACACCCGGTCTTCAACCGGTTCCGGGGCGGGTTGCACTTCCTGTTCATTGCTGACCGGCCAGTAAATCTTAAAAGTTGAGCCGCGGCCGGGCTCGCTGTAGACAAAAATGTTTCCATGGTTCTGCTTTACGATTCCGTAGACGGTGGAGAGCCCTAACCCGGTTCCCTTGCCGCGATCTTTGGTGGTAAAAAACGGCTCAAATATCTTACTGCGTATCTCTTCGCCCATCCCCACCCCGGTGTCGCTGACGGTGATCAGCACATGCAGGCCCGGCTCGGATTCGGAGCGAACCGCCAGGTGTGATTCATCCAGGAGCACCGAAGAGGTTTCGATGGTGATACGTTTATCGGCGGTGCTGTTGGTGTTCTCGTTAATGGCGTCCCGGGCGTTGATCACCAAATTGATGAGAATTTGCTCCATCTGGGTGGGATCGCCTTTAATCCTGGGTAAATTTTCGGCCAGGCGGGTTCGGATGGTGATATGTTCGCCGATCAATCGCCGCAGCATCTTGTCCAACCTGCTGATCAGTTCATTCAAGTCGATGATGCGCACTTCGTGAATCTGCTTGCGGCTGAACGCCAGAAGCTGTTTGGTTAAATTGACGGCTTTGCGCCCCGCTTTCAGAATGGAGACGATCTCTTTGTGCACGCTTTGTTGAGCTTTCTGGCGCATCAGGGCCATTTCGGCCGATCCGTTGATCACGGTCAGCAGATTGTTGAAATCGTGGGCAATGCCGCCGGCCAGACGGCCAATCCCTTCCATCTTTTGGGCCTGGTAGAGCTGCTGCAGCAACTGCCGGTGTTCAGTAATGTCGGTTTTGATCGCCAGAAAATGGGTTATACGGCCGTGCTCGTCTTTGATGGGAGAAATCGTGGCCGATTCCCAAAACAACTCGCCGGTTTTCTTGCGATTGAGCAAATCTCCTTTCCAGGTCTCTCCGGCAGTAATGGTTTGCCAGAGTTTCTGATAATCCAATTGGGGCATCTGGCCGGATTTGAAAATCCGCGGATTTTGTCCGAGCAACTCTTCTTTGGTGTAGCCGGAGATTTCCATCACTTTGTGATTGACATACTCGATATTCCCATCCGTATCGGTGATGATCACCGACACCGGGCTTTGCTCCAGCGAAAGGTAAAGATGGCGGATTTCTTCGTCCTTTTGCTTCTTTTTAATCGATATGGCGGCCTGGTTGGAGATAAACTCCAGCAGTTGCAAATCTTTCTGAGAGTAGGCGTGTTCATCATCGTAACTCTGCACCACAATAATTCCGATAACCTCGTCCTCGGCGATCAACGGCACGCCCAGCCAAATTTTGCAGGGAGAACCGACCTGGCCAATTTCTCCTTCCTGCTCTAACTGCTCCATGTCCTTCTCGGTAAGCAGGAGGGATTTCTTCCTTTTTATCACCAGTTTGCTGATCGTGTTTGCCGCCGGTATCGTTTCAAACAGATCGTTTTCATCTTTCATATACGCCAGGGAAATACTGTCTTCCCGGGAATCGTAGAGGCCGATAAAAAAATTTCGGGTGTCGATGATCTTGGAAAGCTCCTGCTGGATGACCTGGTAGAGGTCTTCCACGTAATGGGTGGTGGTTGCCGCGGTGGCAATGTTGTACATAATTTTCTTTACTTCCTCGGTGTAATGCGCTTCGGTCACATCGCGGGAAATAACCACCGCCCGCCATTGCCCGGAAGGATCGCGATATTTTTTCCCGGTGCTTTCCATGCGCACCCAGCGGCCGCTTTTATGGCGGTAACGGAAGTTTAGCCGGCCGGCCTGTTTGCGAAACTTTTCCATCGCATAGTCGCGATCATCCGGATGAACATATTCAAAAATATTTTTTCCGATTAAGTCTTCGGGAGTGTAGCCCAAAATTTCCTCATAGTTCGGGCTGATGTAGAGATAGCGGGCGTCGCTGCTCACTTCGCAGATCAGGTCAAAATTATTTTCCACCAGCAGCCGGAACCGTTCTTCCTCTTTCCGCAGCGCTTCCTCGGAAGCCTTCCGCTCGGAAATATCCAGGGCAAAGGCAAACACCACTTTTTGACCAAAATATAAGCCGGGGTTTAAGCGCACCTCCTTGGGAAAAATCTCGCCGTTTTTGCGGACGCCCCAAAATTCAAATCGTTGCGGCTCCCCGTTAAAAGCGCGTTGCAGCATTTCGGCGGTCCCGGCCAGATCGTTTTTCCCGGGAGCAGAGATAAACTCCGGAGTTTTGCCGATGAAAAACTCGCGGGGATAGCCGTACATTTCCACCGCCCCCTGGTTGACGTCGATAAAGCGCCCCTGTTCATCCTGGATATAGATTGCCTCACCCGCGTTGTTAAACAGTCCGCGATAGCTCTCTTCCGAAAGGCGGAGGGCCTCCTCGGTTTGCTTGCGGTTGGTAATATCGGTGGAGATGATAATCAATTCCTCGATCCGGTCGCCGCGCCGGATCGGGCCGATGTGGTTGGAATACCAGATTTCCTTGCCGTCGCGGCGGAAAGTGGTTTCGTATTGCAGAGATTTCCTGCCGGAGAGCACGTTTTGGATAGCCTTCCGCACCACATTTTGATGTTTTTTGCAAATCAGATCAAAAATACTTTTGCCGGAAAAATCTTCCTGATGAGGGCCGGGCTCACTGCGATTTACGTACAGAATTTTGCCCCGGGGGTCAATCACCGTAACCACATCGGGAATATTCTGAACCAGGGAGCGCCAATTCTCTTCGCTGGCGACAAGCTGCTGCTCAAAGGTGAGCCGCTCCAGTTCCGCCCCGGTTCGTGCGGCAAAAATCTGCATAACCGACTGCACATATTGGGCGTTTTCAATCGGGCGGAGGAAAAGAGCTGCCATAATCCCGATCTTCTCTTTGCGGGAGTTGAGCAGGGGGATACCGGAATAGCCGATAATACCCATCTCCTGCAGCAAGGTATCCTCGGGAAACAGTTCCTGAACGCCGGAAGAGTAGGTGAGGCCGCTGACATCGATCACATTTTGACAAGGCGTCCCTTCCAAAGCATAGGAGAAGTTCTCCTGTATCCGGCCTTCGCCCCACAAGGAAATGATGTGAACAGTATCCTGGGCCGGGTCCAATTTCCCCACAAAAGCAAAATCCGCCTCCAGCGTCTCGGTAAGGTGCTGCACCATCGATTCGAAGTATTTTTCGCCCAAGGAGGCAAAGACGCTGTCAACAATTTTATTGAGCATCTGGTAGTCTGTGGATAAGGAGAGCGTCGGCTCTGCAGAAGGGGCGGCCGGGGCTTCCATTCCCACGGCCTGGTACTCCGCACGCTTTTTCCCGGGAAGCAGTATTGCCGATACGGTCCACAGGCTTTCCCGGCTCCGGCCGCCCGGGAGCAGCGCCCGGAAAGAAATCTGCGCCGGTTCCATCTTCGGGTGAAGCGAGGCAAATAATTTCTTCAGGGCCGCTTGATCATCGGGATGAACGTAATTCGCCAAAGACTGATCCAATAATTCCCGGCATTCGCGTTGCCAGAATTGGCAAAAGCGCCGGTTGACATAACGCAATTTACCTGGCCGGCTGAAGCGGCAGATCATTGCCGGGCTTTCTTCAACAGAAATGCGAAACATCTCCAGGGCGTCCAGGGAGGATGAGAACGGTTGGGAGTTCGAGGGGGACTTCGATTGCTTCATCTGCTCTCTTCGATTTTCATCTGTCCTTTAGAAGTAAATACACCGGCGCCGATGAACTATTAATTTGTCGGTGAAAAATGCTTAAACTTTATCTGCAAAAAGTTTTGGGCGAATAGAGACCGGTTTAAAAAAATCTCCGGCGGCGCTTGATGAACTACGGGAATGTTGCCTATATTGTCAGCGGCTTTGCCCACTTCGATGTGAAGCAGGTTGTACTCGGCCGGGCAAATCGACATTCCCGAATTGACCGGGATATCCACAGAAATTCCCTATGGGGCTAATTAACGATTCATCTAGCGTTTGGTAGGATTGAGAATGAAGACCATCCGTTCCTTTATCGCAGTTCCGCTTCCGGAAATGGTTGTTAAGGCCTGCCGGGAGTGTATCGGGAGTATGCCGGGCCCCGGCAGCGCCGTCAAATGGGTGCGTCCGGAATCGATTCACATCACCTTAAAATTCCTGGGAGAAATTCCCGAAGCGCAAGTGCAAAGTATTGCCGGGGCAACCCGGCAGGCGGTACACAATTATTCCCCATTTCAATTGCGCACCCATCGGCCCGGGGCGTTTCCCGGCTGGAATCATCCCCGGGTGTTTTGGATTGGCCTGCAAGGGGAGGGCGTCGAATTGCTGAAGCAACTGCAACGCTCCGTAGAGAGTGCGATGGAGTTGTTGGGCTTTCCCCGGGGAAAACGCGCTTTTTCTCCACACCTCACCCTGGGGCGGGTAAAACAGGCGGAGCAGTGCACCCGGGCGGCCCGGGCGCTCCGGGAATATCCCTTTCCCTCCCTGCCGATAGAAGTGAACGCCGTCAAAATAATCAAGAGTGAGTTGCGGCAGGGCGGGGCGGTCTATACAGATTTGGAAACATTATTGCTGTCCGGACAGTGATCGGGGTAGCAAACCATGGGCATTGTAATTTATCGCGGAACGATGGAGAGCGACTGAAGAAGCTCCGGGCAATCTATTGAGACGTGAATTAGTTTCCGAAAAGATGAAATGTATTGAGTGTATAATAATTATGGGGTGCTTACGTTTGGTTTTCAATGACATCCCCCCCTACCCCCCTTCGAAGGGGGGAACTCTCTTGCCTCCCCCTTTGAAGGGGGATTGAGGGGGATGTAAAGAAGTTTTGCCCCAAGATTGATATACA
>JAJRYW010000388.1 GCA_024275555.1 Calditrichota bacterium
ATTGCACTTAAATAAACGTCACTTCGTACTTGCTGGCTTCGACGGGCTCAGCCAGCAGTCCCAGCCAGGAGGCTGAGCCCGTCGAAGCCGAGAGTGCCTGAAAAAGTGTCGTTTATTCAATGCCATTTACTTAAGATGCGGAATCCGGTTGCATCCGTTCCGGCGGTTATGTAAACTATCGACTGGCGCCGGCTGAAACGAAAAACCCACTTCTGCGAATACGGTGCAAATGTGCTGATAAAATCATCCCAAAATCAGGAAGACAGCGTGATACCCAAGCTGAAAAATATTTTGGCGACCCTGGATGAATACATCGGGCACTACCCGATCTACCTGTACCTGCTCGATAAAGAATTTACCCTGGTGTGGTTTAACCGCTACATGGCCGAGCAGCAGCCGGAGTTAAAGGTCGGCCAAAAGCTCTACTGCCTGCGGGGGATCAATCCCTGCGGAGAGCCCTGCCCGGAGTGCCGTGAATTGGAAAAGCAATTTCAGCGCGGCGATATGCATAAGAGTTTAATCCGCACCCGCTCGCAGGAAGCGGATGTCTTCATCGAGTTTTTTAATCTGCCCGTGTATGATGACAACGGGCGGATTGAGGGGCTGATGCGGATTGGCATGGATGTCACCGAAAATGAAACCCTGCAAGCCCAATTGCGCGAGAAGGAAAAGCTTTTCACCGCCATCGTCGACACTTCCACCGATGCGATCATTTTTTTGGATAATGAAGATCGAATCCAAAATTGGAATAAAGGGGCCGAGGAAATTTTCGGCTACTCCGCCGGGGAAATTATCGGCAAGCCGGTGCAGATCCTGGTGCCCCAGGATTTAATCGAACTGGGCGAGCTGAATTATTTCCATGAAGAGCTGAACAAAAAAGGCTTCCTGAAGAAATACGAAACGCAACGGCTGCACAAAGACGGCCGGCTGATTTACGTGGATATTTCCAGCACCCGCATTTATGATGAAAGCGGCCAGCCGGTGGGCACCTCGGAAATTATTAAAGATATCGACTCGCGCAAGGAACTGGAATTCGAACTGCTGCGAACTATCCTGGAATTATCCAAGCTGAACGAGCTGAATGAAATTTTACACGGCACCTATGATGAGGAAGAGATTCTTCGCATCATCCTGATTGCCATTACCGCCGGGGAGGGGTTGCGCTTTAACCGGGCTTTTCTGCTGCTGATCGACAAGAAAGCCGGAAAACTTCGCGGGCACCTGGCCATCGGCCCCTCGGATGAGGAGGAGGCCAACCGGATTTGGAGCGCCCTCAACCAGGATTATCGCTACCTGAAAGATATTGCCCAGATGTACGAAATTGACCTCGAAGGCGCCGATAAAAAAGTGAACGAGATCGTGCACGATATTGAAGTGCCCCTGGATCACGAAAACCATATCCTGATTCAATCGTTGACCAAAAAGCGGGTCTTTCAGGTGAAAGAAGGGAAGCTGCTGGGCTCCCAGAAATTTAAATTCGATATCGGCGACACCGATCTGTTCACCCTGCTGAAAAACGACACCTTTATCATCGCGCCGTTGTTTTCCAAAAAAGAGCCGCTGGGATTGATCATCGCCGACAACTGCATCAATAAACGGGATATTTCCACCGAGGATATCGAAGGGCTGAAGCTGTTTGCCAACCAGGCCAGCTCGGCCATCGAAAACGCCCGGCTCTACCGCACCCTGGAGCGGCGGATTCAGGATTTGCAGGAGGCATATCGCCAGTTGGAGGATAACCAGGCCAAACTGCTCCGGGCGGAACGGCTGGCCGCCATCGGGGAGATGTCCGCCAAAGTTGCCCACGAAATCCGCAATCCCCTGGTGTCAATCGGCGGATTTGCCCGGCTGATCGAAAAACGCTTGCCGGAAGACAGCCCGATTAAAAAATACGCCTCGATTATCCGCGACCAGATCGATAACCTGGAGTATATTCTCAATAATATTTTAAGTGTGGCCAATCCCCCCAAGCCGGAGAAAAAACTGGTTCAGCTCCACGAGATTGTGCACCAGGTGATGCAAGTGATGCGCAGCGCTTTCCGGGAACGGAACATTACCGTCAACATCCGCTTAAATGATATGGGCGTATCGATTTTGGGTGATGAGCGTTTGCTGCACCAGGCGCTGCTCAACCTGCTGAAAAACTCGATTGAAGCATTGGAAGGGCGACCCGTAGGCGGCGTGGTGGAAATTAGCACCAGGGTTGAAAACGACCGGGTCTACCTGCGGGTCTGGGACAACGGCCCCGGCATCGAAGAAACCATGATAGATAAAATTTTCAAAAAATTTTTTACGACCAAGTCCAAAGGAACCGGCCTGGGCCTGTCGATTGTCAGCCAGGTGGTGGAATCTCATGGCGGCGAGATCGAAGTAAAGAGCGGCCCGGAACAAGGCGCCGCGTTTGTACTGCACTTTCCCATTGCCGGACAGGCGGAAGCGCCCGCCCCGGAAGAAGAGGCGGATTCCCCGGATCAGCCGAGCCCGGAATTGCCGGCGCCCGAAGGGGTGTGAGGGCCGCAGCGGTGTTCTGGCGCAACAATTGAACGCCCCATTGACCGGAAACCGGCGCGGCAGTAAAATCTTCTTGCCGGAACCTGGCCGGGAACCAGTGATAACGAAATATGGGGGCGGGATAAAGTTTTTAAAGAAACGCGTAAAACAATCGATCTTATAGAGGTATTATTTACCCCTAAATGGTATATTTTAGAACCCTGTTAGAACAGGAGTCTAAAAACATTTCCAACCATAGACACTCGGAGGTGCTCCGTGGCTAAAGTGTTAATTGTTGAGGACGAAGCGGCCCAACGGATTCTGTACGAAACAGAAATTGCCGACATGGGTCACGAAGTGGTGCTCGCCCAGGACGGCGTGGAAGCGGTCGATAAGTTCCGGGAAGAAAAACCGGACGCCGTGATCCTGGATTTGATGATGCCCAACATGCATGGGCTGGATGCGCTGAGGAAGTTGCTGAGCCTCAATCCGACCGTGCCGGTCATCATCCACACGGCTTACACACACTACAAAGATAATTTTATGAGCTGGGCCGCCGAGGAATATGTGGTGAAGTCATCCGACCTGACCGAACTGAAAAATGCCATTCGCCGGGTACTTTCCGGCCGCACGGTAGAGTAGGGGCGATGTATTCCGTTTCGTTTTTTTCTGTAACCCCGTGAATATGGGGGTTGTTGTTTTCTTTTGTTGGGGCGATACATTCCGCGATAGATCGAGTCTATTCATAAAGAAGCGAGACGGAAGGCCTCGCGCCTCCTGCCGCCCTGCGCCTGCGTCCATCCGATCCGATTTTCCGTGTTCCGCGCCTGCGGAAAAAACCTTTTGCCTTTTCGATGGCCTCTGCCATATATTGGGGCGCAACAGTTCTCTTTGAAATCAGTGAATTCGATAGCTGCATGTCTGTTGCTGTCGAGGACAATTCATACCAGTGATCGGGAAGCGCGGTGAAAATCCGCCACTGCCCCGCAACTGTAATGGCCGACGAAAGCTCGATATAGCCACTGTGCCGGAAGGCCGGCATGGGAAGGCGAGTAAGTAGAAGGACGCCTGAGTCAGGAGACCGGCTGGTATGGAAAACCTGAAATGGTCTTCGCGGGAAGGCCGGGTTTGATGCAGCCTTTTCCCCATCCCGGGCGATCACAAGCAACTCCGGTTTTTCCGCAAAAATCGGAGTTTTTTTATTGCAGCCTCTTTTACCGCTAAAACGCAGTCGCATTTTTTTATCCGCACAATTCGGCCGGATTTCCGGAACGGCGCTGGGCTGGATGTTTATCCTGCTGCTCTGCGGCGCTCCGGCGGCCGGGCAGGGTTCCCTGCGCCTGGCCGGGCAAGTGTATGACCTGCACGACGGCAGCCCGCTTCCCGGCGCAGTGGTGCAGCTCCGCAACACCATCTACGGGGTTAGCTGCGATGCGGAAGGGCGTTTCTACCTGGAAAATGTGCCCCCGGGCCGGTATCGCTTAATGGTTACCCTGCTTGGGTATGGCTCCGCAGAACAGGATGTGCTGGTCCGCGAGGATACGCCGGTACAGCTTGCCATCGGCCTGGAAGCGGTTC
>JAJRYW010000389.1 GCA_024275555.1 Calditrichota bacterium
AAACGGTTAAACAATCGCTGCAAGATGTCATTAACACCGGGCTTAAGCCCGGTGTTAATGAGAAAGAAATTATTACATAGCCGTTTTAACGGCTTTCCATTGTGCAATTTGACATGCACCCCTATCTTATGATCATAAGTTATGTAGTAATATAAACTTAGTTTGCAATAAGGTCTAATATTAATTTTCGAACACCTGGCCTTGCTCTGCGCCGGAACTTTCCTCTCGATCCATGCTCTGCGCAGTATCGTGCGTATGAGGCTCTGCCTCGACTACATGTATGTGGGGATTCTCCCCGGGAGGCTGGAGCCTCCCGGTGTTCTTCCGGCGCAGAGCACCGGAAGCAGTGAACCGCACAGCATTTCGACGCCGTTTCAAACGGGGCTTGGAAGTTTTCCCGATGAGGATTAATTTGGCTCTCGCTTTAGAAAAAAATTAATCCTCAAATGTCAACATGGAAAACAGAACGAGTTTATCTATGATCATCCACGCTCTACGCATTGAGGAAACGCCCCCGCTTTTCGAGGATTTCCTGAAAAAATCGGATTCCCTGTTACCGTTTTTCCCCCATCTTAAAGATCTGAACTGGGAGGCGGTATTAAGGGCCCGCAAATCGCTGCCGGTTTCGCGAACCCAATTAAAAGAGATATTGCAGAAGCAGCACCATCATTGGGGCGCCCCGGCTTCTTCTTTGGAAAAGGTCGCCTTGCTGGGCGACTCAAATACCGTGGCCGTTGTTGCCGGTCAGCAGGCCGGCGTGTTTGGCGGGCCGTTGTATACCTTTTATAAAACACTCACGGTAATCCGGCTTTGCCGCGAACTGGCGGCGCGGTTTCCGGAATATACTTTTGTCCCGGTGTTCTGGCTGGAAGTAAACGACAGCGATTTCCGGGAGATTGCCCAGCTACGCTATCTGAGCAAAGAAGGGCAGGTAAAGCAGTTGCAGCTGTCCGAACCGCCGGAGGAGGTTGGCCGGCCCATTGCGGCGCGGCGGATCGATCCGGCTCTGCAAAGCTGGTGCAGCGCCTTCGAGGAAGATTTTTTTGACAGCGAATTTAAAGCCGATCTCCTGAACGATTTTTTTTCGATCTATTCGCCAGAGCATACCTATGGCGATGCCTTTGCCCGGCTGCTTTTCAAATTCTTCGCCCGTTACGGCCTGGTGGTGGTAGACCCTTCTGACCCGGCGTTGCTCTCCCTGGCGGAACCGCTGTTTCGGCAGGCAGTGCAGGCTGCTCCGGAAATCCGGCGGCGCTGCGACGAGCGCAGCGCCGCACTGACCCGGGCCGGCTATACGCCCCAGATTCGCTTTCAGCCAAAGCAATCATTGCTGTTTTACCTGGACCGGGATGGCCGGCGCTACCGCCTGGATATGCGGCCGGAGGGCGGGTTTGTTTATAAAGCGGGGCCGGACCCGCAGTTGCTGCCGGAAAACGAATTGTTAAGCGAGTTGGCGGAGCGCCCCGGCGCATTATCCCCCAATGTGGCCCTGCGCCCGCTCCTGCAGGATTTTCTTCTGCCTGCCTGCGCCTATGTCGCCGGGCCGTCCGAAGTAGCCTATTTTGCCCAGTTAGGAGGTGTGTACGAGTATTTTGAAATTGCCATGCCTGTGGTATATCCCCGCCACCGGATTACCCTCTCGGAGCCGAAATTGCAGCGCAACCTGCGCAAATTAGACTTGAGCTACGATGAAATTTTTCGGCATAAAACCAACCTGGTGAGTACGTACCTGAAGAAAAATGCCGCTCAGCAGCTTTTTCAGGCAACGGAACAAGCTCAGCAAACCATCCAGGGTGAGCTGGAACGTATGCGCACCCTGTTAGAACAAGTTGATCCGACCTTGCTGGCTACCCTGCAGAAAACCCGGCAAAATGTAGAAAGCAGTTTCGCAAAACTTTCCCATAAAATCCAGAAAACGATTGAAGCAAAGCATGAGACCCAGGTGCGCCAATTAGAAAGCATCCTGACGCAGATGTTCCCGGAAGGGAACTATCAGGAGCGCGTTCTGAATCTGCTCGGTTTTGCCATTAAGTTCGGCCCGGATTTTTTGCACGATTTACTGGAATATCTTCCCGTGGATGTCGAGCGGCATTGTGTGGCGGAGTTATAGAAATCCTTTGTGCATCG
>JAJRYW010000390.1 GCA_024275555.1 Calditrichota bacterium
GACAGCGCCGAAATGATGGAACTGCTGGAATACTTCCGCCCGTTCCTGTTCTTCGAGCAGCTGTTCTGGCTGCGCGACCAGGATCGCCTGGTGCTCTGGGAACGGGAAGGCGGTCAGTTCGACATCAACCGGTTCGGCAAAGGCGTAGTGATCATAAAAGCGAAATCAAAAAAGAGGGTTTTTAGCAAAATTAATTTTTCTCTGGAAAAACAAGCCAAAAAGCACTCTAAGAAAAATTGAAGCAATGAACTGAAAAAACGAAAGGAATTCTGTCATGACCTGGAAAAAAAGTTACAGCTCTTTCGGAAAATCGTATCGCAGTTCCGGCCGTTCTTACGGCGACAGCAAATCCGGCGGTTCGCGCCAGTCTTGCAGCAGTTCCTCCGGCGACAGCGGCGCCTACAAGCGCGGCAAGAACCGGTCGGTTTCCAAAAGCAGTTCCCAAAACGGGCGGAGCGAAAAAATCAATAAACCGCAATCCTATTTTAAAGCGGTAGCAAAGAACAAATACAGCTACAACACCGGCTATAAAAACGGGTGCGGCGCACCCATCCGCAAGCCGGAAAAACACTTCGATAAAGTCGCCCGCGACGCCTACGGGTATAACGGAATTCGCAAAATTTCACAATAAGGAGGATGCCATGACGGCTGGCAAGATCAAAGAAAAAATCGGTGCATTTATCCGCCATCCCAGGATGCGGGAGGTTGCTGTTAGCGTGGCCATCGAAGTGATCATTATGATCATCACCAAACGTCCCAAACCGCCTGTATGGAAATTTTGGTAAAGGGATAGGAAACACAACATTGCAAAATGAAAAAGGAGTAAGAACCGTGAAAAAGAAAAACAACCGTTTCAGTATTCGTGAAATCTTTGAAAAGGCCCGTAAACAGCGTCGGCGCCGGAAAAAAATGAAGCAAGTTAGAACCGGGGCGGAAGAATTGTTGAAAACCGTTCTGGAGGCTTACATGGAAGCGAACGCCGAATCCGCCCGTGGGCAAAAGCATGAAGAAGTAAACCCGGATTTTGATCCGGATGAGATTATTCACCAAATGAACCAGGAGTTTAATATGAAAGACCAGCAACCCCGGATTGAAGAGAACCGTTTTTTTGAAAAAATGCGCCAGGCGGCCGGCAAGATTCCTTTTGCCCGGGAAGCGGCAGCCATGTTCTACTGCCTGAAAGACCCCTTAACGCCCTGGGCGCCCAAAGTCTCTATTGCCTCGGCCCTGGCCTACTTCATCTTTCCGGCAGACGCCATCCCGGACGTTTTGGCGCCGGTCGGTTACGGAGACGACGCCGCGGTCATCTTTGCCACCCTGAGAATCGTCTACGACTTTATTACCGACGAGCATTGGGCCAAAGCAGACCAGTTTCTGCGGATAACCGGCGAACCGGGGCAAGATGATGTTATCACTCCGTGAATGGAGATGCATGAGGAGGGAAAATGGTCTGGATTGTCATCATCATTATTTTGATTGTTGTGACGGCGGCCTGGGATGCCCGGGATGAACAACGCGCCCGGGGAACGGAAGAGGTGCAGGCCGAACAACGTAGAGGGCAAGAACCGTCTTTTGCGGAAGGCTGTGCGCTGGACATGCTGATGATGGCTGCTACCATCATCGGCGGGATTGTCGCGTTATACCTGGTTGTCGGCGCCATCGGGCTGCTTTTGTCTTATTGGCCGGCCGCCCTGGTGTTTGTGGGACTGTGCTGGCTGTTTGTTGCCTCCTACTGGGAGCAGCGGAAAAAACAATAAAAACAATCTGATCGGACGGGTTTAACCGCAAAGCAAAAACACAGTGAGAGACATACCAGCTTAATTGGAGGGCTAAGATGACCGCTCGCAAGGAAAAGAACCGGAGCACCTTTCGGGGGAAGACTGATGCGGCGGGATGGCTGGCCGGAGAAATAATCCTGGGATTTTTAGCCACGGCCCTGGCCGGACCATTGGCAATTCTGGTTTTTCTCCGGATAATGATCAGCGGCATCGGCAAAGGGCATGCAGAAGGGGATGAATCCGGACTTTAGGATACCCAAGGAACCATTACCCGAATAGCGGGAGGGAAAAACAATGAAAAAAAGAATCAACACCAACGGGGCAAACTGGCTGGAAGAAGCGCTGCACGCCTACGAGGCGTATGATCGTTTTGAAATCAACGACGAGGCGGGTATAGGATTTTCTGCCGACGATCTGGGCAGCCGCGAAAAACTGCAAAGAGCGGTACAAGAAAGGGAGAGACCCGCCTGGCAAAGAATCTGTGCAGGTATAGTGGGAGCCTCTATGATCTTTTTAGGCGGATGGATGATTGTAGAAGGCGCCCGGCGAGAAAATGAGAATGTAAATAACGATCTGCTTATTTTAGAGGGCGCAACGTTGATTTTGACCGGGGGCGCCGGCGCAATGATGGCCTTTGGCAACGATCCGTTCATCGCTACCCCTCTGCCGGGAGGAAACCGGTTTAAAGTTGAACGCAATAAATAAATTCAGGGAAAGGGAATATCGTGACTCAACTAAAACTCCGTGAAAACAACATTCTCGTCAAACGTATTATTGACTGGCTCCGGTCTATCGGCCGGTTATTTAAAAAGCCTGGAACGAAAAACATCGTCAAAACCAGTGATCCGGAATGGCTGGATAAGGCAATCAATTTTTACATCGAAGGGGAGGATTTTCTGGTAATAGATGATGCTTTTTTAGGCATAGAGAGAGAACACCTGCTTTCGGGCGTGGCATTGCTCCGCTTTGCCTGGACAAACCGCCATGTGGATAAGCAAAAATTATACAGGATTTTAATGGGGCTGGGAATGACGGCCATCGGCGTGGGGATGATTGCCGCCGCCATTGCCGACCCGGAGCCAACCTCCAAGTTAGGGCTTTTAATCGCCGGCGGGATTACTCTCATGCTTGTCGGCTCCACGACAGTTTTGGAAGCTCTCGGGCGTAGAATTGAAGTTCGCCTTAAATCTCCCGACGGGTTTGAATTTGAATTACGCATCAGTGAACACGGGCAACAAGAAACCGGCATTCGATCTGAATACTGATAGGTCATAGCCGTCTTTCTGCAGGAAGAAACAATACAACCCGTCGCGCCCGCCACGGTAAAAAACAGAAAAAACCGCAACGGTCGCTATGTATACGCTGCGCCCGCCACGGTAAAAAAGATAAAAAAACCGCCGCGCCCGCCGCGAAACCGCCGCGATCGCCGCGGTTAAAAACTTAAACAAAATAACCGCAACGGTCGCTACGTATACGCTGCGCCCACCGTGGTAAAGAATAAAATGGATTTCTACCTGGGAGGGAGGAACTGATGAGCATTTTTCAAAACAACAGCGAAATTCTTCGGCAAGTTGACCAGTTGCGGCTGGTGAAGAACTGGCAGGAAATTGTACGTCTTTTATCGCCATTAGCCAAAGAGGGGCAGCCCGGCTGGCAAGACCCGGAGATTATGAGCGCATTAGGCTTTGCCTATTCCCAGTTAGGCAAGCTGGAAAAAGCCCGGGCCGCCTACCTGCGCTGGATCGAAATTGAACCCGACCGCGCCCAGCCGTTCTACTGCCTGGGGTACGTCTTTGCCCAGGAAGGCCGCTACGAAGAGGCCATCCGCTGGTACGAGCAGGCGCTGAAAATTTTCCCCAATTACCTGGTGTGCAACTACCGGCTTGGCTACGCTTATTACGCCTGGGGGAAACCGAAAAAAGCGCTTAAGCCGCTCCGGGAAGTGATCCGTGTTTATCAGAACAGCGCCAGCGAGCAGTTCCGCCGCAGCCAGGCCAGAAACTATCACAAAGCAATCTTTACCCTGGCCCGCGCGCTTCATCAGACCGGAGATGACCGGGAAGCGTTGGAGTGGCTGCAAAAACTTTATCAGATCGATACCAGGCAGTTTATCCGGCGCGAGTTTTTGAATTACGCCTTTGGGAAAGTGCTGGCCGGGCTGGAACGCTTTGATGAAGCGCTGCAATACCTGGATAAAGCCTTTAACCGCCGCAATCCCCAGGCCTATGTCTTAGACCAGCTGGGGCGAGTTTATCATCTCCAACAGCAGTATTTAAAAGCGCTGGAAAAATTTGAGCGGGCCCTGCGTATCCGCCGGATGCCGTACATCCTCAACAATCGGGCGGAAACCCTGCTGGCCCTGGGGCGCAAAGCAGAAGCCATTGCAGACCTGCACCAATCTTTAAAAATTGACCGCAAAGGGCAACACAAAACCTACCTGCGCCTGGGGCAGATAAGCCAGGATGACGGGAAATTAACCGAAGCAGAGCACTACTATCGCTGTGCCATACAATTTAAACAAGACACCTATCATTCCGGATTTGCCGAAGCGTACCTGGCACTGGCCCGGCTTTACCGGCAGAGGGATGAAATCTCCCGCGCAGAAGAAGCCTACCGGGAGGCCATGCAAATCAGCCCGGATTTATGTTGGGAGAGTGGTCTGGCGGAAACCCTGGCAATCCCCAACCAAAACCGGGGAACACCGGATAGCGAAATCTTTTAAGCGCCGCATCTCCGCCGGCCGCGCCCCCGGCCCGGAGACCCGGCAAAGGAGGGAAGAATGGACCAACAACAAAACATCGAAGCCATTATCTGCAGCCTGGAGCAGGCCCCCAGCCATCCGGAGCGTTTGCAACTGCTGGAACAACTGGAGCAGACCGTTACTGCCCCGGTGTCTGCTTCCGGCCGTCGCCTGCTCATCTCCCTGCTCTATCATCGAGACTGGTACGTGCGCCGGGAAACCGCCTTTCTGATTGACCGGCTGGGGATTAAACTTAGCCCGGAAGAGCGCTGGCAGTACCACTTTGCCCTGCAAAACTGGGTTGTGTTAGAACGGGAGTTCCCTGCCAATCCGGCCGTGCGGAAAATCCTTTTCCGGGGCTGCCTGGACCCATCCGGCCGTTTCCGCAGCCGCTTGCTGAGTGTGCTTTCCCTCCCCCACTGCCGCACCCCCGGAGAAATGGCCCTGCTCCATTACGCCGCGGGGGATTACCTGTCCCTGGCAGAACTGGGGGCAGACCCGGATTTCCGCCCGGCCGTGCTGGATATCCTCCACTATGGGATGAAGCCGCAAAACAACAGCAACTACCATCGCCGCCAATGTGCACAGACGCTGGAACATCTGAACGCCCTGGAAAACGCCGCAGAGGCCATAAAAGACCTGATCCGGGATAAAAAAACGGAGGCCCCCGCCCCGGAAACCGATCCGCCCCAGGAAGTGCAGCTGCTTGCGCAGACGCCCATCGAAAAACTCCTCCGGCAGCTTGGCCGGCAGGGCATTTGGCTGGATGGAAAAAAGTCTACCCGCACATCCGTATAGGCAGTGTTACCCGGCGCATTACCTATAAAAAACCCAATCTCCAGGGCCTTCCAAAAGCGGATAGAAAAAAACGGCTTGCGCCCCCGGCTGGCTATCGGTTGCTCTGTTGGGACTATGTCTCCATCGAACCAACGCTCCTGCTGCATTTCCTGGTCGAACGGTTCCTGGTTTCCCTGGAAGACCTTCCCGCGGGAGATATCTACCTGGCGGCCGATCCGCAAGACCGCATCGCCGCCAAAAAATGGTTAAACACCCTCATCAACGGCGGCAGGCCCCCGCAGGCCTATCTGAACCGCTTTCAGGAAATTTTGCTGCACGCCTTAAAAGAATTGCGGCAGGAACTCCTGCAGGAAGTGTATCGAAAATGGAGTATCACCATCCTGGGGGGAGAAGAAATACCCATAGCAGAAAACATTACCAACCTGGGCGGCAAGGCAACCAATCGTCTTATCCAGGGATCGGCCAGCGCCGTTTTCCGCCAGGCCCTGTTAACCTTAGAGAACCAGCTCCGGGAAACCCGGCAAGACGTACAAATCTATTTTTTGCTGCATGATGAAATCTGGCTGTGCGCCGGCCCGGAAGCAGAAATACCCCATCTCATCCGCATTGCCGAAGAAGCGCTCTTATCGGTAAACACCCATTTCGGTCTGCTCATCCCCCTGAAGGTGAGGTTAGGCGATTAGGCGGTTAGGTAAAGTACATTTTGAGATCACGTATCACGCAACACGTATCACGCAACACGTATCACGTATCACTTGTTACCCGTTACCCAACAAAAGGAGGCAACACTCATGGTCCTATTCATCACAGAACAAGGCTCCCGGCTGGTAAAACGCGGCCATGTACTGATGGTTTACAAAGAGGGAGAGAAACGTTACATGTTTCCCCTGCAAGCAATTAGCCAGTTGGTTGTTATGGGCCGAGTGGAAATTTCTACCGCCTTGTTGGGATTGTTGATGCGGCAGGGCGTCGACACGGTGCTGATGACCGTGGACGGCCGCTACAAGGGGCGCATCAGCGGGGAGACCAGCAAAAACATCTTCGCCCGGGAAAAGCAGTTTCGTCGCCGGGATCAACCGGATTTCTGTTTAGCCGTCAGCCGCGCCTTAATTGCTGCAAAAGCCATCAACACCCGTAACTGGTTGCGCCGCAGCTTTCCCGAGGTGCACCGGGACGCCCGTTCCCGTTTCGACAAAGCCCTGGCCAGTATTACCCGGGCAGAAAGCATCCATCAACTGAGAGGATTAGAAGGCAGCCTGGCCGCGTTTTCTTTCTCCCTCTTCCCCAGGCTGCTCCAGGGAGAATTTACTTTTCGTTCCCGCCAAAAGCGTCCCCCCAAAGACCCGGTAAACGCCTTGCTTAGCCTGGGGTATACCTTCCTCTTTAACACTATCTATGGTTTAGTAGAAGCAGCCGGGTTAGACCCTTATGCCGGTTTTTTCCACCAGGGCAGCTACGGCCACCCAGCCCTTATCTCAGACCTTCAGGAACCCTACCGCGCCCAAATGGTCGACCGCCTGGTTATTGGCATGTTAAACAAAAAAAGCTTTACCAAAGAAGACTTCTCCC
>JAJRYW010000391.1 GCA_024275555.1 Calditrichota bacterium
CCACAATCCCGGGCGCCATGGGAGTTTCCCAGAATAACTCGACTTCCGCATCGCCGGCTACCGCCTGCAGGTTGCGGGGAGGATCAAAGGTTTCCGAAGAGGGAGAATTCGGCGCACCCGGGGTTCCGATCGGGGCATACAGGCTGTCAGAAGTTTTCCAACTGGCCGGATCGTTGTTGTCCAGGTTGGGATTGATGAGTTCCAGTGAAGGACCATTGCCGTCCGGTTCGGTGGGCCAGGGATCGAAATCGTCATAGTTCACGGAATCGATCTGAGCGCCGTTCTGGTCGACCAGGGCAATGTCTTCGCCGCCGTTACTCAATGCGCCGGCGTCCCACTGGTAGAGATTGGCAATGGGGCCGTAGACGTTCTGCAGCGCCGAGGTGTCGACGGCAACTACCAGGTAATCACCGGGATTCATCACCGTTCCGCTGGGGAAGGTGAAGACAAATCCCTGGGAGAAGCTCCAGCCGCTCATATCGACCGGGCCAACGTCGTTGTTGAACAGTTCGACATACTCGGTTGTGTCGGAACCGGCTTCCTGGGGATTGTACATGATCTCGTTGATCACAATTTCGTTGCCGGCGAATTGGCCGACATTGAGTTGCACCGGCACGTCCACTTCCGGATTTACCGGGTCATTGCTTTCGATGATCACTTTGGCATTATAAACGCCATCGGCTAAGCCTGTGGCGTCAGCAATGAGTTGCACATCCATAGAGCCGCCCGGGGGCACGCTGCCGCTGGTCGGGTTTTCGCTCAACCAGGAAGATTCCGCAGCAATGCGCACGGCCAGGTTGTCGTGGATGTAGGAGGCGTTGAAGACCACTTCCAGGCCGTCGCTGGCGGAAGCGTTTTCAATTCCGACCGTGGCGCTGGTCAGGTCGCCCTGCATACTCAGGTATTGATAGATAATCGAACCGTTGGCGTTCAGGATCACCTGGAAGGTGTAAGGAGCGCTGCCGCCAAAGTGCTGGATGTCGGTATATTGTACGATAAATTCTGTGGCGCTTCCCTGGTAATGGATCGTCCCGCCGGTGCTGGGATTCAGGTCGTCCCAGAACGGCGCAATAATGTCGTTCGGGTCGTTGGCGTCGGGAATGGGATCGTTCGAGAAATCAGTTCCGTCGGAGCCGAAGGTCAGGTATCCGTTGGAGCCGATTTTAATCAGGGTATGATCCACGCCGTAGAAGTTGAAGGTAAACGGCAGGCTGACTTCCTGGAAATCGTCATCGCTGAGCGAGATCGGTGTTCCGGTTCCGCTGATGTCGATCCAGTTAAAAGTCGGGCCGTTCGGTTCATCGCTGTCAATCCAGCGGTGGCCGAAGTTATCCGGTCCGCCTAAGCCTTCGATGGGGGAAATACCGCTACGAAAATCGCTGTCGCCTTTCCCGAGGTCCACTCCGTAAAAACCATCCGGATAGCGCTTCAGGTCGATGTGCGTGCGAATACGAAGCATGCCGTTGGTCAGCACATCTTCATCCCGCAAGCTGAAGGTCAAGGGACCCAGGCCGCTGTTAGTGATGGTCAACGTGGTTGAATCCACCGTGTTGCCGGCCTGGAAGAAAGAAACGCTTGCCGGCGTAAAGCCGACCACCGGCGCATCGTTCACCTGGAGAGAAACCTGCACGGTGTCCGACGGGTTGGTGGGATCGTTCCCGGCAACAATCAGGGAGGTGCTGTAGGCCCCGGAAGTTAATCCGGTTGCATCCAGGTTGACGTCGATGATTTCATCCGACGCCGAAGGAACCACACCGGAGGTTGTGGAAAGCGTAAGCCAGGAAACCGCCGGGCTCACGGAAATGGTAAAACTCAGGCTGCTGGGCAGGCTGTTGTCGTTGCGGATCGAGAAATGCTGAACTTTGACTTCCCCGACCAGGGCGGTGTCTGCCACACTCTGGGGGCTGACCACCATGACCGGATCATTGTTCGGCTCGCCTAAGAAAACGTTGTCGATCAGCCAGTCGTCAAAAGCGCCCTGGGTGCCAAGGCTGCGGAAACGGAACTGGAAGCCGGGATGGAAAAAGGTTGCCCCGGCGCCGGCATTTTCGCCGTCGATGCTGATGACTTCATTAACAAACGGCGCCAGGCTGGTGCCCGGCCATCCGCGAACGGTCTTCCATTCGCCCAGGTCGTTCAGAAAATCGACCGCCAGGCTGTCTCCGCTTTCCGGAGCGTTTCCGGTTCCCTGGGGTTGATACCAGAAAGAGAGAATGATACCGGTTCCGGCGGCCTGGGAAAGGTCTACCGGCAACAGTTCCACCCGGTCTCCGCCGGTGGGATTGCCGTTAAGATTCAATACGTTGGGCGCCGAGGGGGGATTTACTCCCAGTGTAGTTACTTCGGCGTTCTGGTTAACCCAGAATCCCGGGTTGGGTTGTCCCAAATCCGGAAAGCCATCGCTAAAGGGCAGACGAAGGGGCGAGAAGCTGGTGTTGGACGGATCGCTTTCGTTTGCCGGGCTTTCGTTGTCCACCGCGGTCACATAGTACTGGTGAGTGCCCGAGGGGGGAGTGTAGGTCGCCGAATCCGCCTGGCCGGTGTCGGCCGCGGTTCTGGCGTATGTGGCTACCAGGATGCCGTCTTCGTAAAGGTTGACGGCGGCAAAGTCATCCATCGGCGTCGCGTCGACATTTTCTGCCGGATTGGTCCAGTGCATCACAAAATCGTTGGAATCCAGGGCAGAAATGGTGACAAAGAAGTTTGACGGCGCCTCGGGAGTTTTTGCCCCGCCCACCGTCCAGGTAAGATTCACCGGGATACTCAGGCTGTCGAAGACATCCTTGACCGTAAGGGTGTAGGTGTGTTCGTCTCCGTCGCTCAGGCCGGTATCGGTATAGTTTTCCACGCCGGAGGCAACGCTGGCGATATTCACCCCGTCGCGGTCGATTTCCACCGAAAAGTTGCCGGGCAACAGGGTGTCGCCGCCGGCGTAATTGGTGGGATCGGTCCAACTAAGGGACATTGCCGTGGGGGTGGTATAATCGCTATAAATGCTGGCGCCCTGCACCGGGTTGGGATCGGTGGGGTCTGCCAGGGTGAAAGGAGATACATAGGCTAAGGCCCGCCCGCTGCGGTTATCCGTCCATAAGGGATAGACCTTGCTGCCGTGGGCGGCAATGGAGATGTAGTCGCCAAAATATCCGCCGGCCAGGCCGGAGATCGGCTGGGGAGTAAAGGCAACATCGCTGACTTTGAAATCTTCCCAGGTGTTTCCGCCGTCAATCGAATTGGCGACAAACACTTCGCACTGGGTGGAAGAGACATTGCGGTCGTCATAAAAGATAACCGAGAGAGCGCCGGTGACCGGGTCGCAGGTAATCCAGGGGAAGTAATGTTCTTTACCCTGGCCGGAAGGATCGGTGTTTACCCGGATCGGGGTAGACCAGCTGGCCCCGCTGTCGGTCGAACGGCTCATATAAATATCAATATCCGGGCCGTTATTGACGCCGGGTACGCCGATGTTGGCCCAGACAATATAAATCTAGCCGTTGCGGGGGCCGCCGCTGATATCCACCGCCATGCTCGGGAAAGAGTTGACCCGGTGGTTCTTGGAGGTTTCGGTGGTGCGAATTCCGCGGATATTGGTAATGGCGCGGGTCGCAGCGCTATAGGTGACGCCGCCGTCGGTTGATTTGGCAAAACCGATGGCAGTCTCGTCGGAGGGCCAACTGTCATAGATTGACCAGGCGGCGTATACTTCGCCGTTCGGCCCGGTTTTGATGTTGACGCCCTGGTTGTGGCTGCCGGCGTTAACTGCCGAACTGATGTTTTGAGCGCTGGCCCAGGACAGACCGTTGTTTGTCGAGCGGGCGATCATAATTTCCGCATCATTGGAGCCGCCAAAATCTGTCCAGGAAGCATAAAGGTTGCCGGAAAAAGGGCTGGCGGCGCTGTTGTCGACCCACATGTGGTTCTTGTCGGCCAGGGAGCCGGGATTGGGATAGACCTGTACATGAGTCCAGGTGGCCCCTTCGTCCAGCGAATAAGCCGTGCCGTTGCCGCCGCCGGCGGCAATATAGTTTACAAAGTAACGGCCGCTCAGGTCAATGGCGGCGGCGGGGTCGCCGCTATTATTGCCGCCGGTGCCCTGCACAGTGCCGCCCCAGATGTCTCCGCCGTCAGTTGACATAAAACTGCTGGTCCCGTAAACTACGCTCACGGGAGGACCGTCGGTAGAGTTGTTGGAATTGAGCACTTTGTTGTTGTCAAGCGGGTTGACAAAAATAGAGTTCTCACTCTGGGTGGTGTTCGGAGCGGTGGTAACCGGAACGTCCGGAGAATCATCCACTAAGACCGTGCGGGCCTTGATCTGGCTGCCGGTATATTCCGCGGGCGGAACCGGCCCCGGCTTGGCAACTTCCACCAGGCCTTTTTCCGCTAACTGTTGCCAGTAGTGGAGACCCCAAATCCGGGTGTCGATTCCCTTGTCCTGAGAGAAACCCAGATTGATTGACAGCGCTACCAGCGCTATACAAATTATCCATGTCCTAAATCGCTGCATACTGACTCCTTGAATTAATAAATGATTGAGATGAATTACTATATGGGTTGAGCCCAAATCGTTATTCCACTCCGCGGGGAGAGGTAAGCGTAAAACTTCGGCAAGCCTTGTGAAAGGGCGCAAATTTCATCAAAAAACTATTTTATAGAGCTATGGTGTGTTAAGTAAGATGGTTCTGAAATGTACTGAAAAAACAAGATCGAATATTAGTAAAAGCGACCCTATAAAAACAAGCGAAAAAAATTACTTTTGATCTTTTTCCCGGCCCGGTTTTCGCGCGCGGGTATTTGTTTGCCAAATAGAGCCGCTAAAAAAAATCCGCCCGGACAAAAGAGGCGCCGGGCGGATTTGGATTGAGAATAGGAATGCGGCAACTTATTTCATTAGAATCATCTTATATACTGCGCTAAAGGGCTGTTGCGATGCCGCGGCAACCGGCGCGGCGCGGAACTTATAGAAATAGACCCCGCTGGCAACCTGCTGCCCGGCGTTGTTGCGCCCATCCCATTTGGCCAGGCGCCGCCCGGCGGCAACCTTGCCGGATACAATGGTGCGGACTTTTTGCCCCAGCATGTTGTAAATCACCAGGGAAACCTCGCTCTGTACCGGCAATTGATAGCGGATGGTTGTGCTGGGATTGAAAGGATTGGGATAGTTGGGGCTGACCCGGAACTGATCCGGTAAGATCGCTTCATCGGCAATACCGACCGGCAGATCCAGGCGCACTTCATCCACAAACCAGTCATCGTTGGGTAAATTACTGGAGCCGCCTAAATTGCGGAACCGCAGTTGAAACTGGCCGTGGAAAAACGTGCCGCCGCCGTTGGGAGCGCTTTCGATATCCACGGTCTGCTGCACAAACGGCTCTAACGGCATACCGGGAACATCCCAGACCAGAACCCAATCGCCCAGATCATTCTTGAAGTAGAGTTGAAGACTGTCGCCTTCTTCCGGGGAATTTCCGCTGCCCTGGGGCTGGTACTGGAAAGTCACGGCAATTCCGGCGCCTTGAAACCCGCTTAAATCCAGCGGTTTCAAATCCAGCGTTTCCGGGCCGTCCGGTTGGCCGTTCAGGTTCAGCGCATAGGGTCCCTGGGGCGGATTCACAGCGCGATCATTCACTTCCGTGGTGGTATTGATCCACAGGCCGGGATTGGGCTCGCCGGCGACATCGAAATTTTCCACAACCGGCACATTTAACGGCGTGCCGAAGGTTGCCGAGGGAGCGCTTTCATTTTCAGGGGTTTCATTGTCAATCACGGTAATGTACCAATTATAGAAGCCGGCCGGGGAGGGGGAGTAGACATCGCTGTCGACCATGCCTGTATCGCTGCTGCTGCGGGAAAAAGTGGCCGCCAGCGCCCCGTTTTGGTAGAGGTTGACTCCGGCGTAGTCATCCATCGGAGTGCCGTCTATGTTCTGCGCCGGGCTGGTCCAGGTGATGACAACCTGGTTCTGATTTCCCCCCACGTCGAAGGTTTGCACCGGATTGGGAACCGGCGAACCGCCGGCAAACCAGGAAGCATCGGCGTCCGGCCCGGGTTTTTGGGTTACAATCGTTTTGGCAAAGATACGATAATGATATTCCTGCCCGTCAACCAGGCTGATATCGGTATAGGTCTGCGTTCCGCCGGGGACCGAATCAATGGCGACGGAATCCCGGATGATGATGACCTGGAAATCGCCGGGAAGCAGGGTGTCTCCCAATTGCAGATTGGTGGGGTCTTCCCAGGTCAGCAGCATTTCGTCGGGGGTCAGGTAATCGCTGTATACCCGGAAGTTGAGCGGCTCCCTGGGCGCTTCCGGATCGAGCAGCAGGAAGGGCGAGGTGTACGACAGCGCTATGCCGGTGCGATTGTCGGTCCAGACCGGGTAAACTAATCCGCCCCGGGCGGTGATGCCCAGGTAATCGCCAAAATAGCCGCCGGCCAGGCCGGAGATGGGGGCCGGGGTAAAGGCCACATCGCTGATCTTCAGGTCCTCCCAGGTGGAACCGCCGTCAATGGAGTTCGAGACAAAAGTTTCGCACTGGGTGGAGGCAACATTACGGTCATCATAATAGATGACGCTCAAGCCCCCTGTTTCCGGGTCGCAGGTGATCCAGGGAAAATAGTGCTGTTTGCCCTGGCCGGATGGGTCCTGGTTTACCCGCACCGGCGTCTCCCAGGTCGCGCCGTTGTCGGTGGAGCGGCTCATATAAATATCAATATCCGGGCCTTGATTGACGCCCGGGACGCCTACATTAGTCCAAACAACATAGAGGTTGCCGGAAAAATCGCCGTCGCTGATATCCGCGGCGATTACCGGAAAGGAGTTCACCCGGTGGTTCTTGGAAACGCCGGTGTTGCGGATTCCCCGGATGCTGGTGATGATCCGGCGCGCCG
>JAJRYW010000392.1 GCA_024275555.1 Calditrichota bacterium
ACCCCATCCGGGAGGTAAAAGCCTATCAATTCAAAGATTTGTTGTCGATCGCTTTCCGTCTTCAAAAGCCGCCGGCAAGCAAGGAAGTTTACCAGGATGAGATTTCCAACGAGGTCGTGGTAGTTTTACGGTATGATGAGCAAATCGCCCGAAATGAGCGCCGGGATGATGCGGCCGCAGAGGAGCCTTCCCCGCCGGATTCCAATGACGACCTCCAGAAACAGTTGGAGCGGGAGAAGAAGCGTTGGCTGATTGACACCGTGGTAATCGATCCCGGCCACGGGGGAAAAGACCCCGGCGCAATCGGGGTGGGAAAACTGAAGGAAAAAGATGTTGTACTGGGCATCGGGCTGAAACTGGGGAAATTAATCCAAAAGCGCCTGCCGGGGGTGAAAGTGGTCTATACCCGGAAATCGGATCGCTTTGTGCCGTTGCGACAGCGCACGGAAATTGCTAACCAGAACAAGGGCAAGGTGTTTATCAGCATCCATGCCAACGCCAGCCGCAGCAGAAATGCGGCGGGTTTCGAAACCTATCTCCTGGGGCCGGAAAAAGGGAACCAGGCCAGCAATGTGGCCTCCCGGGAAAATTCGGTCATCCAGTTCGAGTCTCCGGAAAACCAGGAACACTATCGCGGCATCAATGCCATCCTGGCCAAGCTGGCCCAAACCGCCTATATGAAGCAGAGTGAACATCTTGCCGGCGGCGTTCAAACCCATTTAAGCCAACGTTTGCGCAGCCTTAACATGAAGGACCGCGGGGTTAAGCAGGCCGGTTTCTGGGTCATGGTTGGCGCATCGATGCCCTGCATCTTAGTCGAGACGGGCTTTATTACCAACCCCTACGACGCCCGGGTGCTGAAAACCAAAAATCATCAGCAAAAAATTGCCGAGGGGATTTTTGCCGGACTGCTGAAATTCAAAAATGATTACGAGAGCGCAATTTAAGGAAGCCCATGCCGTCGCCCACACCCCACTGGTTATCCTCCCCCCGTGCAGAGTTGAATATTCCCGCAAAAACAGGCCGGGAACATCCCATCGGGGTATTCGATTCCGGAATCGGCGGGCTGACCGTGGTTAAGCAACTGATGGCGCTCTTACCCAACGAGAGCATTATTTATTTTGGCGATACGGCTCGAATTCCCTACGGCACAAAATCGGTGGAAATTGTTAAGCGGTTTGCCCTGGAAGACTCGACCTTTTTGCTGGACAAGCAGGTCAAGATGATCATCGTTGCCTGCAATACCGCTTCGGCGCTGGCCATTCGCTTTTTAAGCTCCATTCTGCCAATTCCGGTAACCGGGGTGATCCGGCCCGGCGCACGAGCTGCAGTACAGCAGACGGAGAATGGGCGCATTGGCGTAATCGGCACCACCGCCACGATGCGCAGTAACGCCTACGCCCGGGAAGTGTATCAATTAAACCGCGAGCTGAAGGTGCTCTCCCAGCCCTGCCCCTTGTTTGTACCGCTGGTTGAAGAAGGATGGATCGAGGATGAAGCCACCGAAATGATTGCCAGGCGCTATCTCCAGCCCATGCTCGAAAACCAGGTAGACACCCTGGTCCTGGGATGCACCCATTATCCGCTTTTGAAGCCGATGCTCAGCCGGATTATGGGGGAACAAGTCGCCCTTATTGACTCCGGCGTGGAAACCGCCCGGGCGGTACAGGATTTTTTGTCTGCCAACCAGTTGACTGCTTCGAAAGAGGCCCATCCGGAGCACCGTTTTTTCCTGAGCGATCTGCCCTATAAATTTCAGGAAATAGGGGAGCGCTTCCTGGAACGAAGTCTTCCTCATGTAGAAACCATTAATTTCGAGAACTACATTGTTCAGAAAGGCAAGAGTTTCTGGAAAGAATTTGAATCCGAACTCCAAAAGTTGCCCTGACGGGCAAAAATGGTCCATATGTATTATTGAGTACATCTTGACTGCCGCAAAATTTATTCTTTAATTGGGTCAACATGGCACATCGATAGATGAGATATTCTTTTTTACGGAATTGAGGGCAATATGACACAGCGAATCCTGATAGCAGCTTTTCTTCTTTTGTGGATGGGGAACGCCCGGGCGCAATCTGCCGGGACGACAATTTTCGAATTTCTGAAGACTCAATATAGCGCCCGCGGCGCCGCGATGGCCAATAACTTTGTGGCGATCTCGGGGGACCCCACCGCCATGTTTGCCAATCCGGCCGCCCTTTCCGGGATTCCGCACAGCCAATGGTCGATCAGTTATGTAGATCACCTGGTCGATTTGCAGGGCGGTCAGCTCTCCTACAACATGAAGCGCTCGGAAACTAACAGCATCGGGGTGGGGCTGGTCTATTTTAACTACGGCGATTTTGACGAGACGAATGAGTTTGGCGAGACCACCGGCCGCTCCTTTAACGCCGCCGAATTTGCCCTGGCGGCAAATTACGCCCAGCGGCTGGGAGAGAATTTTAACTATGGGGTGAATTTGAAATTCATCTATTCCTCGCTGGATGATTTCTCCGCTTCCGGATTTGCCGTAGACGCCGGGCTGATGTATATCGCTCCCTTTGCCGATGATCTTCAATTTGGATTTTCCATAGCAAACCTGGGATTCCTGACGGATAAATACACCGATGTGAGTGAAAAAATGCCTCTCTATGTGCGGCTTGGCTTTTCCAAGCGCCTGGCGCATTTGCCGCTATTGTTTTCCGCTTCTCTGAACGATGTAACCCTCAAAACGGCTGAAGCGGCGGATTTTATCAAGCGCTTCAGTGTGGGCGGGGAGTTTGACATCAGTGAGATAGTGAAATTGCGCCTGGGCTACGACAACGGGGTGAATCAAAGTGTAAAACCGGTAGCAGGACGCAGTTTTGGGGGGTTGTCCGCCGGCCTGGGAATAAACTGGAAAAAGATTCGCCTGGACTATGCCTTCTCGAATTACGGCGACCTGGGCGCCCAAAACCGCATCGGCGTTTTAGGAAGTTTCTGATTCTTTAGAGGCTGTTAGAAAGTCTGACTGCTTTCAGGATCGCTTCGCTGACCATCTCAGCCGCGGCTTCGCCAACCAGGTTCAAATCCGCTTTTTCGGCGCCATAACTTAACGCAAACACCACATCGCCGTCATACATCGTGTGCGCCGGCCGGGTGGAACGGGCAATTCCGTTCTGGGCCATCATGGCGACCTTGTTGACTTCCTCCTTGGTGAGAGCTGCATTTGTGGCCGCCACAGCAAGAGTGGTGTTGTCCTTGGAAAAAGGCGCCTTAAATTGTTGAGCTTTCATAAAGCGATAAGTATCTAAAAACTCCCCGGTTTGGGGGTCTTTGGCGCCGGCAAGGATATTGCCCGTTTTCGGATCGATTATATCGCCGAAGGCGTTGACAAGCGCGATTGCCCCGACAAACACCCCGGGCCGGATTTCCAGCGCGCAACTGGCTATCCCCCCCGGCATGGCCTGTTGAATCCCCAGGATTTTTCCAACCGTAGCCCCCTTTCCGGCGCCCACCAAGCCTTCCTCAAAATCCGCTTTGGCGTTTTGGCAGGCCTGGTAGCCCATTTACGTACTCGGGAACCGGGTGCTGCGCCGGTCGAACAAATCGAAAATCACCGCGGTCGGGACAATCGGGACAACATGATTGCCGGCCGGAAAGCCAATCTTGTGCTCTTCCAGGTATTGCATCGCGCCGTCGGCGGTGCGCAGCCCGAAAGCGCTCCCCCCGGTAAGCATAACCGCGTGAATATGGCGGATCATGAAGGTAGGACGCAGCAATTCCGTTTCCCGGGCGCCAGGCGCCGAGCCCCGGATATCAATTCCGGCGGTTGCCCCGTTTTTACAGAGAATGACCGTACAGCCGGTTTTCTCGGTGGGATGACCGGCATGGCCAACCTCAATGCCGGGAATAGAGGTGATCGAAAGCATGGTTCTCCTTTCGGATATGATGATTCAAAAATTACTCGCTCAAAGTATTTGCCTGCTAATACTGCCGGTAGTAACTTCGATAGTACTTCCCGGCCTCTTTCACCCCCACAAATCGCCAATGATTTGCCTCCGCCGGAATACCCGGAAGCGGGTGTCCCCGGTAAAATGACAGGATAAACCCGTAATAATGTGCATTTTGTTTTAGCCAGAGATAGCGGCGGTTATCCCAGTTTACCCGGGCAAAGTCTACCGCTGTTCCCAGGTGATGCTCGGAAAAGCCCGGCGGGGCGGCTCGATTGGGCAATGAACGGTACAGGGCGGACTGTTTTTCCAGAGACCGGTAGCCGCTGCATACCTGGAGCGATATACCCGTCTCTTTAGCTGCCGAGATCATGTTCCGCAAATGGCGGTAGGCCTGCTTCTCCAGGAAAATCACTTTCCGGTGCTCTTGTCCGCTGCAGCCTGTCCCGTTAAAACGGACCAGGACCGGCAGGTAGGAGCCGATATAGTAGCTCCGGCCGTCGAAAAACCGGCACTTTTCCCCGACCGGAAAACCGTACCGGTCGTGCGCAAATCCTGCCGCAGGCCGGGATTCTCCAGGCCCGGAATTATAATACCCCGGCGCTGTGCAAACCTGGAAGGCTAATAACGCCCCAAACAGCCAGACCGCTTGAAAAAACTTCGTCATAGTAATGATTGTCATTCTCTCTGTAAATGGCGCCGTATGAAACGACAGAAATTTATGCCGGCTATCATTTCAATCGGAGTCCCACTCGGGGTGTATCCTGCCGTATTCGGGTTTTAGCTAACAACCTCCTGCTGCACCCCGGGGAGGATTCGCAGATCGGTTCGGCGGTAGAATTAAGAAAGAATTTACCGGAAATCCGAATAAAAAATTGAGGATGCTGAAAATTACTCGCACAGGTGGGCAGGGTCTAAGAATTTTGTGCCGGGGTGGCTCTGCTTCCATTCTACCCAGCGGGTTTGTTGGGAGGGGAATTCGCCCAGCTTCCGGTCCGCATAGACCCCGCCGATGCAAGTCAGCCCATCCTCTCCTTCCAGGTGGCGCCAGAGGCTCTCCGTTTCATAATCATATAAAACAAAGGTGTTGTTGTAGGTCCAACCGCTGGCGGAAAGAGTTAACAGCCGGCCGTCAATTTCCCGACTGTACACGGCAGTCAAATTTATCAGGGGTCAGTAGGCGACCGCGACATGAGCATTGCCGAAAAGTTCATTTGCTACCTCATGACAACGCAGCAGCCCCAGTGGATAAGCCCGGGCATTGTTGAATAAATTCACCCCGATGACCAGGAAGGTTTCCTCGGCGGCCGGGTAGAGAGAATCTCCCGGGGAGAGCATTACCGGGTCGAGCACCGGGGTGATGGCGAAGGGGCCCAGTCCATACTGGAACAGTTCCGGTTCCATTTGGTAGCGATCCCGGGCATGAGTGACATCCCAGGCTTTGCCGGTTTGATCGACAATAAACACCTGGTCGTCTTGTTGCTGAACAGGCGGGCCGCTCCCGGACAGGTTGGAGTTGCCCTTGCCGCTGCAGCGGACCAGCATTCCCAGGAAGATGGCCAGAATCAAGACGGTTTTGAGCAACATGCAATACCCGGGTTATGAGATGATACATGCGATGAATGTGGCGGATAAACGGGAGGGATGCCGTTAGGCAGCTTACAATAGCGCGCTGCCTTAACCGGGGCGAAGGCCCGGCCTATTCATAATGGGCGCTCTTCAGGCTGGAACAGATATTGACATAGTTCCGGTAGCGTTCCGGCAGCATCTCTCCGCGCTCTACCGCCGCTTTGACGGCGCATCCCGGTTCCTGGATATGCAGGCAATCGGCAAATTTACAGTCCGGGGCAAAGGCGCGAATCTCCGGATAAAAAGCGGGTAAATCTTTGCGGTAGACGCCCCAGAATCCCAGTTCCCGTATCCCGGGCGTGTCGACGACATAAGTCTCTGGCGCTAATTTGAAAATCTGCGCCGCGGTGGTGGTATGCTGGCCTTTGTGGGTCCGTTCGCTTACTTCCCCGATTTTAATATCCACTTCCGGGGCAATCGCTTTGATGAGCGAGCTTTTACCCACCCCCGATTGTCCCACCAGGGCGGTGAGGTTGTTTTTCAGCACCTCTTTCAGTTCCGCAAGTCCTTCGCCGCTGACGACCGAGCTGAAGAACAGCGGGTATCCCCAACGCGGATAGTAGTCCCGGTAAACCTGGTAGCGGCCGGGGTCGTCGAGATCAATCTTGTTAATGCAGATCAGCGCCCGGAGCCGGTTCTTTTCGGCAATGATCAAATAACGGTCCAGCAGTCCCGATTTAAACAGCGGTTTTTTGGTGGAAAGAATAATCAGGATTTGATCAATATTTACGGCGATGATATGTTCCTGGTAAGCGCGGCTGGCAATGGTTCGGGAAAGCTGGGATTTGCGGGGCAGCAGTTCTTCAATCACCCCCTCGTGATCTGAGACCTGCACAACTTTTACCCGGTCTCCCACCCGTACCGCCGGCGCATCGGAGTCCTCGGCAACCAGTTTGCCGCGAATGGTGCAAGTGAGCCGCCGCTCCCCCAACTCCACGATGTAAGTTTTCCGGGTCGCGGTTAAAACCAAACCGGTTTGTGCCTGTCGGGTCGTCATGCCGGCGCGTTAATAGACTTTTTTGAAGCGGTTGCTGGTTGTAGCGCCCTGGTGCAACGGGCAGGATTCGGTTGGCCGGTCTTTGATCCGGAATACTTCATCCTTTACCACGTTGGGGCAGAAGTTGGTGGCAATTTTTCCGGAATCCTGGCAAATATCCAGGGCTACCACATCCGGCGGGCGCTGAAAGTGCTCCGGGGGAATATTCAGAGAATCGTAAAGAGTCTTCATAAACTTTGCCCAAAACGGCAGCGCAGCCGTGTTTCCGGCATACCCCTTCCCCAACTTTAGCTCCGGCGAATCCAGGCCAACCCATACGCCCGCGGTAAGTTTGGGCGTGTAGCCGATAAACCAGGCGTCGGTGTTGTCGTTGGTGGTTCCGGTTTTTCAGGCGGCAGGAGCGTAAAATTTATACATCCAGCGGGTGCGCCCGCCGGTGCCGCGATTCACCACATCTTCC
>JAJRYW010000393.1 GCA_024275555.1 Calditrichota bacterium
CCGGTGCTGTTCCGCCCTTACCCGGTTTACCAGGGGAATGATCAGTTTCTGATCGCCATTCCGCTGGAGATCAACTACGATTATTTACAGTTTATCCGCAATGAGAGGCGCTATTTTGCCGGGGCGGAGCTGGAAGTAAATTTCAAAGATAAAAAGAAGAATTTCAGCCGGAACAAGATTTGGCAAACCGAACTGACCGTGCCGGATTTTCGCAGCACCCAGGATCGCCGCCGCTGGCACTTCAGCCTGGATTCGCTGCTGCTCCCCCCGGGGCAGTATGAGATTCTATTCAAATACCGGGACATCAACGGCGAGCAGCGGGTCTCCTTCCGCCGCAAAATGCAGTTGAAGCCGGTCGAGAAATTTTACACCTCGCCGCCGCTTTTTTACTATCCCGACCGGGACGGCGCGAATGAACTGGACAACACCCCCGGGCAACCCTCTCCCCTGCAGATGAACTGGGATTTTAACCGCGACCTGGGGGTGCAGTTGCGCACCTGGCAGGCGGACTCCACCCTGCCGCTTCAGGTGGGAATCGAGCTACTGGATGCCGGGGACGGCCATACCGTTTTTAAGCAGGACACCCTGTTCCGCACACCCGCCGTCGCCAGAGAGCTTGCCGCAGTTGTCCCGGGCAATCTGTTTGAGGAGGGCCGCTACCGGCTTAAAGCAACCTACCGGCTCGGCCCGGACTCTTCCCGGCAGATTGTCCCCTTCCAGGTTGTCTGGTTTGACAAGCCCAAATCTATGTGGGATTATGATCTTTCACTCAAACCGCTGCGCTACATCGTGGATGAGGATCAATACAAGCAGTTGAGCCGGGGCAACAAAGAAGAGCGGCGCGCCAAGCTGGTTCAATTCTGGAAAAAGATGGACCCCACCCCGGAAACGCCGTTTAATGAACTGCAATATGAATTTTATACCCGGGTCGATTCCTCCCTGAAGAACTTCAGCACCCGCCGGCAAATGGGCTGGCAAACCGATTTAGGCAAAGTCTACATTTCCAACGGCCCGCCCCACCAGGTGGAGGACCACAGTCTTGACCCGGTGCCCGATCCCTTTCTGCGCTGGATTTACATCCGGGACGGCAAGCGGTTGGTCTACACCTTCCGGGCTGTGGACGGCCGCAAAGAGTTTCAATTGATTGACGCCGAGGAGAGTAACTTATAAATGGGAAAAGAGCGGGTTAAAATCGGGGTAATTGGGGTCGGCCACCTGGGGCGGCTCCACGCCCAACAGCTAAAGCAGGTCGACGAAGCAGAATTCGTGGGGATTTTTGACAGCAACCCCGAGCGGGCCGCCCAGGTCGGCCAGGAGTTCCAGGTGCTGGCCTGGGATGATCCGGAGGCGTTGATCGCCAAGGTAGATGCATTGAGCATTGTTACTCCCACCACCACCCACTTTGATTACGCCGTCCGGGCCCTGCAAGCCGGGCGGCATGTCTTCATCGAAAAACCGATGACCGAGACGCTTGAGCAAGCCGAACAATTGATCAAGCTGAAAAACCGGAGCGGCCTGAAAGTGCAGGTCGGGCACATCGAGCGCTTCAACCCGGCCATTTTAGCCCTGGAACAACTGCAGATCGACCCGCTCTTTATCGAGGCGCACCGCATGTCCAATTTCAATCCCCGCGGCACCGATGTGGCGGTGGTGCTGGATCTGATGATCCACGACATCGACTTGATACTCAGCTTTGTCAAAAGCCCGGTAAAACAGTTGGATGCCAGCGGCGTGTCAATTGTTTCCCCCTGCGAGGATATCGCCAACTGCCACATCGTTTTCGAAAACGGGGCGGTCGCCAATGTCACCGCCAGCCGTATTTCCGCCAATAAAATGCGAAAGATGCGTTTTTTCCAGCCGAATGCTTATATTTCCATAGATTTTCTCCAGGGCGAGTCGGAAATTTATTATTTGGACGACGGCCGTTTTAAACCGGAGCAGGCCAGCTTAGCCTTCTCGCTGGGACAAATTGAAAAAGGATTGGAAAAGCGGGAAATTCGCTACACCCGGCTCCGGAAACAGGATATCAATCCGTTGCGGTACGAACTAACGCTGTTTTGCCGCTCCATCCTGAAGGACGGTTTGCCCGCGGTAACTGCCGAGGAAGGCTACCGCGCCCTGCGAATCGCACAACGGATACTGGACAGCATCGATGAACACACCAAACTGGTCAAAAAACACCACCCGCTTCGGTGAGCACCTGTTTCGTTTGCGGGGTTATACACCGCTCCCCTTTGTGATCCTGTTTATCTTCAAAGCCCATCCATCCACCCTGGCTTTTGCCGCCGGTTTGATTCCGGTAATAATGGGGGAATTGCTGCGCTTCTGGGGGGTCGCTTACGCCGGGGCAGCCACCCGCAGCCGGGTGATTTCAGGAAGGCGTTTAGTTACCGGCGGGCCTTACAGCTATGTACGGAACCCGCTTTACCTGGGCAATATATTGATTTACTCCGGGATGGCTGTCATCGCCAATATTTGGATGCCCTACCTGCTGCTGGCAACCTGGGGTATTTTCTTTTGGCAATACCACTGCATCGTCGCCGAAGAGGAGAAGGTGCTGGAGGACTCTTTTGGAGAAACCTACCGGAACTATAAGCGCAGCACACCCCGCTTTCTCCCCCGGCCGGCCCGCCCTTCCGCTGTTGCCCCGGATAGGCCGGATTACCGTATGGCGCTCCGCTCGGAAAAAAGCACCTTGATCAGCCTGGCTGCGATACTGTTGATGCTGCTGATGCGGGCGGTCTGGTTTAGCGCCCCCTAAATAACACGCGGCGCCCCGCTTCCCTGTGGGACGCCGCGCCTCGGCATTCCAAGTGATACAAAACTCTTCAGCAGATCACTCCGCCGCCGGTCCCGTTCTCCCTGTTAAGGCGTGGATTTTCAAAGAAAGGTGTTCGATATGATCCCGGTTTTGCCGGAAGTCTACCGGCGGTATAACCGGCCAATCCGGTTGATCGGGCAGCAACGGCCCCGGGGACATCCTGGGGCGATTCGCCTCCACAGAACTGCGCAGATGATCAATAATTCCTTGTAAAACCGTGAGGGTATTCTCGAAATCGGGATTATCCAGCAAGCGAGGGCCTTCCAGTTCCACCATGGTGGGGGTATCCGGAGCCGCCGCGCCGGAAAGACTGGCAAGCAACTCTTCCGCCAGGGCCCGGGGCGACTCGACCGCGGCGGCAGGCGACGCCGGGGCATAATCCCCGCCGCCGGACGCCCGGCCGGAAAATCGCACCGAGAACTCCAGGTGCAGCGTCCCCGGGAGGTGCGACGCCATTCTGTCTTCATTAGATAACGCAAAGGAAAAATGAAGCTGCCCGGAGGACTCCTCTTCCCGGAACTCCGCTGCGCCGGAAAAACCGGACTCATCCGAAGCTCCCAGGTAATCCAGCTTAAGCCGGCTCCCGTCCCAAAAAATTTGCCAGCCGCGAACCCCACGGGCAACAGAGCCGTTGCGCCGCGCTTCCTGCACCATTTCCGGGAAATGCGCCGGCAAGTTGCCGTTCGGCGTGGATTCCACTGATTTGGAGGAAATAATGTCTCTTTTGGGGATGCCCCGAAAATAGGCGCGCAAAAACTTGAGGTTATTCTCAATCATTCAGAACACTCCTTGTTCCGTTCAATACGTCCATGTATCGATGACTATTATCGGGAGCAGATTCCGGGAGTTTAGCCCCTTTCGGGGTTTCAGTCGACAATCTGTTGTCGATTTGTTCCGGCGCCCCCCCCCCGGGCGAAGTGCGCAAAAGCACCTGGAGGCTAAACCTTGTTTTCGGAAATCTGCCGGTTTTGCAGCTTATTTCGCCCCTTTCGGGGTTTCAGTCGACAATCTGTTGTCGATTTGTTCCGGCGGCAGCCCCCTCCGGGCGAAGTGCGCAAAAGCGCCTGAAGGCTAAACCTTGTTTTCGGAAATCTGCCGGTTTTGCAGCTTATTTCGATTTTTTGGGCGCGCCTTTCGTTCGGGGAGAGGCGTTCACACTCTTTGAGCGGGCCGCCTTTTTGGCCGGGGTGCGGGGCGCTCTCCCGGCTGCCGCCCGGAGCAGGTTTTCGACCTGGTAGGCGGATTTTTTTTCAGCCTGCCGCCAGTTTTTGATCATCTCATAGGCCGCTAAAACCGACCGGGCCATTTTTGCGGGCCGGGCGTTTGCCAACACTTGCCCGGTTTGGCGAGCAGGTTTTTTCCGGCTTTTCCTCGCCGGAGACAGGCCTGCCTTCAAAACGGAAAAGGGCTTTTCCGCTTTGCTGAGTGTTGTAAAAACCTGCCCTATGAACAGCCAGTCGCAGAGCAAGTCGAAGGCTTCCTTGTTGTACCAGAGCACGCCGTCATAGCTGTTTACTTTCAGGAACAAACGCGCCTCATGATCCGCCAAAACTTCTTTCAGCAACCGCGCCGCTCATGTTTTGCCGTTCCGGGTTTCCCCGAACCAGCCGGGATGGGCCAGCATTAGGCGCAGCAGGGCCAGCGCCTGGCGGGCGTCTTGTTCGGTTAATCCGAACTGCTGCATGGAAGCGCGGACAACGTTGAAGAGCAGCCACTCCTCGCACAGGGAGAGCGAAGAGCGACGAGCCGTATCGCC
>JAJRYW010000394.1 GCA_024275555.1 Calditrichota bacterium
GACATCTTGCAGCGATTGTTTAACCGTTTCAACGGTTTTTAAAGAATGTCTAAAAAAGGCAATTTGTCATGCGCCCATTTTTTTGTTTTCCGGCTATCACCTGGAAACTTACCAGTTGGAGAGTCCTCGATAGATTTCCACGTAAAACCAAAGGTTCTGTGTATGAAACTGTGGCCAGGCGTGAATTTTCCCCCAAACGAGAACTTTCGAATAGGAAATCACCAAGAATTTCGAAAACAGCCCCCAAAATGAGCGAACGGTAAGTCTTCATTTGCTGAATAGTAACTTTGCTGAAATAATTGTAAATTAAAGATAAAGTTTTGAGTGTTAACAGATTTCTCTCTTCGTTCGTGGCAACGCCATCCCGTTGGGAAAATGACATAAGTTATGTAGTAATATAAACTTAGTTTGTAATAAGGTCTAATAGGTAAATAATCGCTGGTAGAACGTTTTTCTTAATTCGAAAAGGGTCTCAAAATCATTTTCGGAGAGGGCTTGCTGATATTCATCGAGCCACAACGCCCCCCCTTTGCCGGCGGCAATCAGCCGCGTATCGTCGATGGCCCTTTTTAAAAGCTTTGCCCTCAGCGAGGATAAAACGAGCGGTTTTCGGTTCATAGTTAACGCATAAAAAATAAAATCACCGCCGTCATCTTCATTTAATTGAAAAGCAAAACTTTTCCAGATGAGCAGGCCGATAAGCCGGTTCTGCCAGGCAAAGTAGAGCGGTTCCAGGTTCATCGGCCCGGGGGCAAAGATGGTGGGGGTGTCCGAATAAAGCCAGACCTCTTTACCCTGCCGAATCAGTTCCCGGGCGTATTGAGCCGCCGCATTGCCCCGCAGGGAATGGGCGGAGATCACCCAGATATCCACCGGCTGAAGGATTTCCGCACCGCCATTGACCCGGAAATCTTTTCCGGAATGGCCGCGATGTTTATCACAGTAAAAGTGGGAGATGTCTATCCGGAAACGCACTTTTACCGGGTGATCCGCCGGGAACACCGCATGAGTCAAATCGGCATAATAGCGCAGCGCCCGGTAATCTTCCACACTTTTCGGCTCATCCAAATGCCAGGGAATACGGTTGTTTTTCGCCGGCTTTTGATTGCAATACACCTGGAAGGTGGTGCGGGTCCACCCTTTATTCTCAAAATGTTTCAAAAATTCCCGGGCAAAGACCTTCCAGATAGCCTCATATTTTTCTCTATCCGTTTTATAGAGCGAAAACGGCGCCGGCCAATTCGGATTAAAAGGCAAGTAAAAATGAGAGATCGGCTGTCCGTCATCAAAAGCCTCCCCGCTAAAAAGCGGGCCAAAGCGGGCGTCGTACTGTTCCCAATCCAATTGCGGATGCAGCAAATCGTCATTGAGAATCCCGGGGGCCATTCCTTTCCGCGGAACACCGCGCTGGCTTTTATAGGGGAGGGGATTCAGCGCGCCTCCATGCCGTTTGGCCATCTGGAAGATATTCTGCTCAATTTGCCTCAACTCCTGCTTTCCCGCCTGTTTTAAGAAGGGACGCAGGTATTTATCGCCATATTCGTTGAAGTCGAGTTCTACCCGGGAGGGGGGCAAGGGCCGGGCCAGCACCTGCACCCGGAAAGAGCGCTCCACCCCCACCCCGTCGATGCTGATCCGGAGCGGGATATCCAGCGTCTTTATAGCGATGTTTCCGGGAATCTCTATTTCCAGCAGCACAAAGTCGAGCTTCCGGGCGGCCGGGAAGAGCTCCGCCGGAGCGGCATCACTCTCCCGGAGAGGCCCATTGCCGGAGGTAAACGGGATCAGGATATCCGGGTAAAAGCGCCCCTCCCGGCCCGGAACGCCCACAAAACCGAGCCGGAAAAACTGCATGGTATAATGTTCCGATTGTTCCGCAACGATTTGGATGTTCCCCCCGGCAGAAACTCCGAGCAACAGGTGCAGCGACTCTCCCGCAACCACCGTAATAGTTGGCGGGGCGTCCCCGGTCAGCAGATCAAACCTCTCCAGGGCCTCCATCCCCCTGGTAGCGGGATCCCCGACCAGTTCAACTGCGACCGGATCGATTTTAAACTCCGGGTAAAACATCATGATCTTAGTCTGACTTAAAGCCGGCGTTCCGGCCAGAATAAGCAGAATGGCGGAAATAAAAAACAGGTTAGTCTTCATGGCCAATCATCGATTTTAAGATTCGTATTTCCCGGTTCATTACCCAGCGGTTGTAGACCCGCCCGGGAAGACTTCCGCCCCGGAGGCGGGACATGTTGGTCAGATGGGTAATGATATTCCGGATCAGTAAGAACGAGAACATGGGCGAGGTCCGGATACCCGACTCTCCAAAGCCGTGCAGAAGGCTCTTTTGAATTTCCCCGATGTTTTTCCTGCTAAACTGCGGCTTAAATGTCCATAGAATCAGGGCGTGGTAGAGTTTGACCACATCCAGGAGATAGGAATCGTGGTTGAGTTTGCCAAAGTCCAACACGATAACGTGATCACCCTCGACTAAAATATTCCCCGGGTTAAAATCGCTGTGGCTCAACGACACCTTAAGTTGCCCCTCCGGAAGGGATGGCCATCTTTCTTTGATATAAGCGTTGATCCGGCCGGGCAGCTCCGGCTCAAATATGCGGCGGGGATCGTCGAGCAGGATATCGAAGCGCACCCGGAGATAATTGAGCAGGTTGTTTAGCTGGTATTGTTCCTTCTCCAGGCCGGTAATCGAATTTTTGTAAGCGACCCATCGGCCAATCTGTTCCGCCGCTTTTTGTAACGCAGCCCGGTCATACCGGGGGTTAAATCGCCGGGCCCCTTCTTCAACAATCTGGTAAAAACTTGTCCCGGTGCTTTCCTCGGTAACGGAGATGGCCTCCCCGGGTACGTAAAACAAGGGTTTTACCACGTGGAAACTATCGGAGCGGGAGAAAAGTCGATACCATTTCTGCGCGGCGTCGAATTCCTTCCGGCTGTGGATTGCCAATTCTTCGGCGGATATGTTCTCCGGATTTTTGGCTTGTTTAACATAGATGGTACGAACTTCCTGCGGCCCGGAAATACGACACCGGGCCACCCAGGAATATGGACGAGAAACAATTCCGATCACCCGGACATCCGTCACCGAGTCCATTCCCAGCCGACGGGCCCATTCCTCCGGGGGTAACTTTTCAATCCACGATAGCAGGGGATTACTACTCATTTAACAAGACGCTTTTTATTGGCCGGTTGGGATTATCGCCGCCGGAGGCAATCCACACAGCTTACCTGACGGCAATGGAATCGATCAAGTTCAAATTTAAGTGAATATAAAACGAAAAGGGAGAAAAGATATGGACGGCCGGCGGTCGGACCCGCATGTCCCGGTTTTTTACTATATGATAAAAAGTGATGGAACTCTGCGCCGGAGAACAATAAAAAGCACTCTCAGCTAACGGATTAACTGAAAGTGCTTTTGAACAAAACGTTGCTGCCCGGAAAAGGGATGGAAACCGCTTCCCCTATTTTATAAGCAGCATTTTTTTCGATTGAACAAACCCGCCGGTTTGCAATTGATAGAGATAAACTCCGGAAGCCAGGGCGTTACCCTGCTGGTCACGGCCATCCCAGCGGAGCTGGTGGTCGCCGGCCGGCAGATATTCGTTGGCCAGTTTTTTTACCAGGCGTCCGTTTACATCATAGATGCGCAGGAACACCGTGGAAGCCAGGGGGAGAAAAAAGCTGATTGTAGTCTCCGGATTGAAGGGATTGGGATAGTTCTGATGCAGAACCGGGGTAGTCGCCTGCCCAACGGTTTCATCGTCATCGCCCAAGCCCGTGGCAGTACGGAAGATTTGAAAAGTTCCCCCGCCCTGGTGCTCAAAATAGAGCACGCCTTTGCGGTCTACCTGGCCATCGCTGAGGATATTATTGCCGTCTACTTCAACGGTATAGAATCCCCGGTCTAAGCCGGTTACAATATGCTTGACAAATTTGTTGGTCGAGATGGTGTAGGAGATCGTTGTCCGGGGCGTCCCGCTTTTATTAAACATGGCCAGGCGGTTGCCGTTGATCAGCGCCCCGATAAAATTCTGCACGTCGATCTTCTCGACATTCACCATCTGGTTCAAGGTGTTTGCATCGCCCAGTTGCATTACGTGAAGGAAGTCTTCGCTGGTATTGTTGCCGCCGGCTTCCACCTCGATGCGGTATTTGCTGGCCCAGTATGCGCCCCATTCCAGGAACGGCCCGTTTCTCTTCATGTCATTGCCGAGGGCGTCGGTAAACCACATATCCGGGTCGCCGCCGCGTTTGATGATTTTGTGATTGGCCGGTTCCAGGATTTTCACGTAGAGCTTACCATGCGCTTCCTGAAAATTGTTTTCTATCTCAATTGTTGAGGCGTCGGTCGACTCCCAATGATGACTGCCGATCTGGTTCCAGCTTCCGTCGACCAGGCTGGCATCAAATGAGGGACGCATAATAAAGCGTTTTTTATGATTTCCATTGCCGACGCTAATGCGGTCATAAATCACAACATATTCTTCATTGGGACCGCCGTCCGGACGAATGTAGAGCAGTTCGCGGTTGGCCCCGGTAACCTTGTTATTCCGGGAGTGCGAACGGGTATAATCATAGTTCAGATAGTCGTAGTTGGAATTGTTGGCGTCGAAGGCTTTCAGATTTCCGACATTATAACTCCCGCCTTCCTGGAGTTCCGGATCGGAGTAAATATCGCCTTTACCAATCAAGGTAAATTCATATTTATAAACCCGGCTGTCAAGAGTTGTATCTGAGGGGTCATACACACCCATTTGATTCATGAAAATGGGAGAACCGGTATATCGTGATTTCGGTAAAGATGATTGTCCTTTTGAGACTCCGCCGTCAACCAGGAGATTTCCGAACTTTTCAATGACAAAGCTGGCCATGTCATTTGATTTGTGCGGTGTATAATAGTATTTAGGCGTATAAAATATTATCCTGGTTGCTTCGGTAGTATGGTCGGACCTCAGGATGGTTTCGCCCAGGCCAAAACGGTTGGCAAGCGGAAGATTTAACTGCTGGGGCGACCTGGAGGGAACGTCTTCAATCCCCCAAATATATCTGAAGAAGAGGTGGAAAAGTCTGGGATAGTTATCGATATCATCCTCGGTAAGATAATATGGAGAATCCCTTAAGAGCCATTTTCCCAAACCAGCCATGTCCGGATCAGCATTTTTTAAATTTGCAATCGCCGGAATAATCAGGAAAGAGTAGGTTTCTTCACTCGCTTTCTGAAGGCTGACCGCATTATTACGAGTAAAATAATAGGTGGGAACATTTTTTACATAGTCTGTCAGCTGTTGCGGATTAATAGAAGCGTAAACATACCAGGGCATAAATCTGAATTGAGTACAATCATAGAACCAGTTCTGACCGGTTGCCGTAGTTAGTGCGCCGGTAAAAAGGTCTGCCCCAAACATACCCAGATACATGTAGGTCGGGCCTTCACCCCAGCCGGCGGATCCCTCAAAAATATGATTGGCGGTGCGATAAACTCGTTCAATATACATATCCCGCATGTAATTCAGCATCTCTTGTGCTTTCACATCATAGCTGGAGCCGAGATTATCGCCGTAAATGGCTATTCCACCAAAACTTCCGGAATGTATTTGATTGATAATGTCATTACTCAGTACCGGCTGCTGGCCCGGATTGGCGCTCGATATGCGGTTGTCAAATCGCTCGATCAATTTATCGGCAATGGCCTGTTTCTGGGCAGTGCTCAGCCAGGGGAACATCCAGTCATATATAACAGCCAGGGATAAATTGATATATCCCCCTTGTCCGCTGGAAAGCGTTACCGGGGAATTGTGATTATCATACCAGGATTTCCCAAAAATTACTTGAGCATGCTCCCAGGCTTTGTTCGCATATTGCTCCCGCGTATGGACAAAATGAAAGTTTGTCATCAAGGCAGGATCAAGCAAATATAAGAATGCGTAATTCGCAGCATCGTACAAGAGATAGTTGCGAGTTTTTCCGGAAGGCGCTTCCTGAAAACTGGCATCCAGGGCATTGACAAATATCTGGAAGTCCGCAGCAGCATAGGTATTGATATAATTTCTTATCTGCGGAAGACTGCTACCGGTTATAAATAACCGGGGGTGTTCGTGATTGGCAAGAGGGCTCCCCGACGGCGGGGTATAATTGCCCTGGCTAAACGCCGCTCCCGATATCAATATAGATATGATGAGAACTGCTTTAATTAAATGGTGCCTCATAATTCCTCCAGATGCTTTAGTGTTAATAAACTTCAACTCCTAATACTACTACAATATTTCCTTAAGCAGCAAAGGATACAAACACCATGCCATCCGACAGAAGAGCTTCTCTTGTCTTAATGAGAACCGTGCTATACTTAGGAATAAATCAATCGTAGAAAAAACAAAAGTTGAAACGACCTTAATAACTACCTTTTATTTTGATCTGCTAAGTTCTGAAAAGTTATATCATTGTATAAAGTTGGCACACTTCTAAATCCACCCGGAAACAAGAAAAACTTTACTGATTACACCATGCAGCCCATTCCACTTACCCGGGCAATAATTGCTCACCTTTTAGTACCCGGCCCCTTTTATCCGGCTTGAAGGAACTCCATGGTTTTCACCCGGATGAAGAGAGCTTCACAAAATCATCAGTGTGGGGGAGCAGAACCGGCATAAGATCAACCGTTTACACTTTGTTTCCGGGAGACCATGAATATGCTTATAAGCGAATTCGGTTCTTATGCCGGGGAATGGGGACTTGGCCAGGTATTCGGAATGTGTATGATGTTTTGTAAACCTGGCGCCTTTGTGTTTGGTTTTGTTAAGCATCGCCAAGACCTACAAAGACAAGAATCAACATATTCTGTTTATCTGAAAATCGCTCGTTCACTTAACATAGTTCGCTATTTTTTTTGAAATAGGAACAATAACCATTTTTTTAACCAGGTCGTATTCTTCTCCTTTTCGATAAAAGTGTATAAGAAAATGTACACTTAAACTAAGCAGGCCGGTCAGGGCCAGCCAAATAACCGATTCGGGCTTAAGGTAACCCTGGGTAAGGAGTTGGAGTGTGGCTAAGAGCACTATTTGCCCAATCGCAATTAAAATTATGCTCCGGTGAGCAGTAACAAAATCCACAAACCCGTAGCCGATAACTTTTTTAAGCATCCTCATCAGCATAGCAAAATAAATCATCGACGCCCCGGCCACCGCCATGGCCGCACCATTTACGCCAAAAGCCTGCATTAAAATTATCAAAAGGATTGCCAGTGAGATCAGTTGGATGGCCTGGACTCCGGCCCACTTATATAAGGCTGCCTTGGCGCCAATAATCGGGTTAAACAGCGAATTGAACGAAAAGATAAGCCCGGATATACACATAATCTGAAAGGGACGCACGGTGGGGTCCCACTGATTCCCCAGGAAGAAACGGATTATCGCCGGCGCAGCAAAAAAGGCCCAGATCATGGCCGGGTAAATCAGCAAGGCCACCGACATGACCGTTTTATTTAAAATCCGAACTATTTCTTTATTATCATCCTGAATTTTCGAATAAGATGAAAATAAAACCGAACCGACGTTTCGTTCCAATTTTTTCTTGGCAAAAGTCATTAAATTAAACGCTCGTTCGTAAAATCCCAACGCTTGAGCGCCTAAAAATTTCCCGATCAGAAAGTAGTCCACATTATCAATCAAATAATATAAATAGTTGTTCACCGTATAGCCGAACCCAAATGAGAGGGCTTCCTTAAACTCGCTGATTTTAAAAACAGGCCGGGGAATGTATTTTGCCAGAATAAAGTTTAAGGCAAATATTATCACCGCTTCGGTAAGCTGGGCATAGACTAAGCTCCACAGCCCCATTCCCAGAAAGGCTAATACGATGGCCACAGTCATGCTTGACAAGGAACTGATGATGGCAATTTGGGCAACTTTATTAAACTGCATCTCCCGCTTGAGTAATGAGACCGGTATGGCTATTTGTGATTTAAGGAAGAAACTGATCACCATGATCGGGATAATCGGAAACAATTTGGGCTCATTAAACAGAGATACCAGGAGGGGGCTGAAAACCCAGATCAGTAAAGAAATAAACGAATAAAGTAACAGGTTGGCGTTGAAGGTGGTGTGTACATGGCTCGGCCTCAGATTTTTCTCCCGAACAATAAACGACCCCAGGCCCAAAAAGGCCGCCCGGTTTCCGAATTTGATGATTACCATAGCCATGGCCATGATTCCGAAATGCTCAGGAATCAGCAGGCGGGCCAAAATCATGGTACTGCCCAGACGAAACACCTGAACAATGACATCTGCCGTGGCAATCCAGGCAATTCCCCTGGTCATCTTTTTACCAAGCTCATTCAAAGGCGGCTACTTCCTCATATACTTTATAGACATTTTTAATATAGTCGTCAAAAGAATAGTTGTTTGCGGCAAATCGTAAAGCATGTTCCGACATTTTTTGACGCAAAGTGGGATTGTCTAAAATACTTAATACCTTTTGAGCTAAAGCATTATCATCCCCAATGTTCACCACAAAAGCATTACCATTTTCCTCGATGTAGTCTAAATTCCCACCCGAATTTGTGATCACAGAAGGAACCCCCATTGCAATGGCTTCCAATAGAGAATTCTGCGCGCCTTCCGAAAGCGACGTGGAAAGATAAACGTCGCTGATAGCATAATAATCCGACAACTGCTCGCGGGGAACATAGTCCATGAACGAGATTGAGTCTTCAATATCCAACGCTCTTGCAAGTTGGATCAACTCTTCTTTTTCCGGACCTTTCCCGCACAGAACAAGCCTCACACTATCCAGCCTGTTTCGCACCTGCCGGAATGCCCGGAGAAGGGTTGGGTTATCCTTAACTTTTACCAGTCCGCTGACAGCTAATATGATAAATTGTTCTTTTATTCCGAGTTTCTTTTTCAGAACCTCCCGGGGCTCTTTCCGATCACCGAGGCCGTCCAGAATAATTCCTTTTTTTATCATAACAATATTTTCATCGGAATTCCGGCGTTCCGCAGCCAGACCTTTAATGTAATTGCTGTTGGCGATAATCCTATCTGCGACGTTCAGCGAAAAATCGGAATTCCGTCGGAACAACGGGTCTAATTGATTGCCATACTGAATCGATTCTACGGCGGCAATGTCCACCCCCCGGAGCGAGTGAATTAAGGGAACTCCATGCAGCTTTTTCAGAAAACCGCCCCCGGTGCCCTCCGGATATAAAAAATAGCTGTGGATTAAATTAATCCCCTCCTGGTGAATAATCTCCTGGCAAGTCAGGTAAAAATTCACCAACCGATACAGTTGTCGCAACCGCAGTTTCAGAAGATAATGAAAAAGCTGGCTGAAATTTTTAAGCCCAAAAGCGGCTATCCGCCCAAAAGAATGTTTGCGGAAGGGGAAAACCACAATGCCCCTTTGCTGCTTTTTCTCCGTTACATAATAAGAGCAGGCAAAAATTTTTGCCCCCTGTTTGCCCAGGGCGGCTAATTCTTCTTCCACAATCGGGTGCCTGGCTATCTTGTCTTCTTCTTTTGCCGGAGGAAAAATAGCTAAGACAACCGGTTTCTTCTTCATAATAAAGTGATGCTCGAAATTTAGTGAATGTTTTTTTGACAGCGGGCCGGTTTCCTGACGCCCTCGCATCAGCGCCGCTTAACTGGCTCCAATGGGCCGCAACCGCTACAGACGCGCTCTAATTAATGGGAAGGCATACCCGAAACGCACCCGAACACAGTGCAGCGCTGTGTTCATCATAATACAAAATGTCCGGGAAGTTAAAGGAGGGCTTGCTCTCCAAAAGCAACGCAATAATCAAACGCTCTTGGCTGGTAAAGCAGGCGTCATCTCGGATTTCCGGGGACAGGCTATTCAGGGCCTGACGGATCAGCTTATTTCACCAGGATCATCTTTCTGGCTTCCATGTAGCCGTTCCCTTTA
>JAJRYW010000395.1 GCA_024275555.1 Calditrichota bacterium
ATTTGCCCTCGGATTTTTAAATTGGAGGAAGGCGCACTTTATGCAAGATCGAGAAATTTATCAGATTGTTGCCCGGGAATTAAACCTGCGGCCGATCCAGGTTGCTCAAACCGTGGAATTGTTAGACGCCGGCAATACCGTTCCGTTCATCGCCCGGTATCGCAAAGAGATGACCGGTAAGCTCGATGAAGAGGCTATCCGGGCTATCCAGGAGCGCATGAAATATTTGCGTCTCCTGGAAGAACGGCGCGAAACCATCCTCAATGCTATCGAGGAACAGGGGAAGCTGACCCCGGAGCTGGAGAAAAAAATACGGGCGGCCCTGAAGCTGCAGGAGTTGGAAGACCTCTACCTGCCCTATCGCCCCAAGAAACGCACCCGCGCCACCATTGCCCGGGAACGGGGTCTGGAGCCGCTGGCAGAGATGATCCTGACCCAGGAGATCGAGCAAGGTTCTCCGGAGGAGTACGCCGCTAAATTTATCGATCCGGAAAAAGAGGTGGAAACGGCCGAAGATGCTTTGCGCGGCGCCTGCGATATCGCAGCGGAAGTCATTTCCGATGACGCCGATATCCGCAAAATAATCCGGGAGAAAACCTGGCACACCGGCATTGTCAACACCCGGGCAAAAGATTCCCGGGCCCAAAGTGATTTTGAGATGTATTACGAATACTCCGAGCCGGTTAAGCGGATTGTGCCGCACCGCATTTTAGCGATTAACCGGGGCGAGCGGGAAAAAGTGCTCTCGGTGAGCATTGAAGTGGAGCGGGGGATGATCTACACCATGATCCGGGGCCGTTACCTGAGGAATCCCCGCAGTATTTTCCGCCCTTACCTGGAAGAAACCGTGCAGGACAGTTATAAGCGCCTGATCGCCCCCTCGATCGAACGGGAAATTCGCAACGCGCTTTCCGAAAAAGCGGATCAGCACGCCATTCGGGTCTTCGCAGAAAATCTCAAGAACCTGCTCCTGCAAGCGCCGGTAAAGGATAAAAAGATCATCGGCATCGACCCCGGCTACCGCACCGGCTGCAAAGTTGCCGTGATCGACGAAACCGGCAAATACCTGGACGGCTATACCATCTTCCCTCACCCGCCCCAGAATAAAGTTTTTGACGCCAAGACCCTGTTGCGCAAGAGCATCGAAAAATACCGGACCGATATTATTGCCATTGGGAACGGCACCGCCTCGCGGGAGACCGAGGCGATGGTTGCCGAACTGATCAAAGAAATGAAAAAGAGCGGCTATGAAAAAGAGCTGGTTTACATCATTGTCAATGAAGCCGGGGCCTCGGTCTACTCGGCCTCCAAAGTGGCCAAAGAGGAGTTCCCGGATTTGGAAGCCAGCATGAGGGGCAATATTTCCATCGCCCGGCGGTTGATGGACCCGTTGGCCGAGCTGGTTAAAATCGATCCTAAGCACATTGGGGTGGGATTGTACCAGCATGACGTCAACCAGAAAAAACTGGATGAGGCCCTGCACAATGTGGTGGAATCGGCGGTAAACCGGGTCGGGGTGGATTTGAACACCGCCTCGGCAAGCCTGCTCCGCTACGTCTCCGGGCTGACCAGCCGTACGGCCGAGAATATTGTCAAATACCGTGATGAGCATGGCAAGTTTTCATCGCGCGAGGAACTGAAGAAAGTGGCCGGTATCGGCGAGATTGCCTTTCAGCAGGCGGCCGGTTTTCTGCGCATTCCCGACGGCAAGAATCCCCTCGACAACACCGGCATCCACCCGGAGTCTTACGGCGCCGCTCAAAAGCTGCTTGAACTTTTCCAGGTCGGAAATGATCAGACGCTCTGGCGGGAATTGCCCAAAAAAATCAAGCAGGAGGGGCGGAATCTGCCGGAATTAGCCGAAGCCCTCGGCGTCGGGGAACCGACCCTGGAAGATATCCTGGCGGATTTGGAGAAACCGGGCCGCGACCCCCGGGAAGATATGCCCAAACCCATCTTCAAGAGCGACGTGCTCAAGATCGAGGATTTACGGGAAGGAATGATACTAAAAGGCACGGTGCGCAATGTGGTCGATTTCGGCGCTTTTGTGGACATCGGCATAAAACGCGACGGGTTGGTGCATGTTTCCCAAATGGCGGAGCGCTATGTGAAAAATCCGTTCGGGATTGTCTCAGTCGGGGATGTGGTCAGCGTCAAAGTCATCGAAGTTGATCTGGATCGCGGCCGGGTGAAGCTGTCGATGAAGATATGAGCCGAAATAAATTTTGGGGATATCTCTTCAGCCCACTAAACAAAAAAAAAACGCAAAAAAAATTTTTGTGGGAATCTTGTTACCACGACCATGTTTTGCATCGACACAGTCGATGCATTCCAAAAAATAGAGCGTCAAAACTTGTTTTGACGCTCCAAAGGCAAATATCCTCTTCGTGTAAATTGGTGTCCGTTCGCGGATAAAATCTTAACTCAAAAACTTCTAAAACTCAGTCCTGCTCATCCACCGCCCCAATCTCTTTTACCTGAAAAACAAACGACGGAATCGCCAGTTGGGAATGGGCGCCGGTAATTTCCAGCAATTCGCCAATCTTTTCTTTGGGCTCAGAGGACCGTTTCAGCAATCGTTCCTGCTCGACCTTTAACAGGCCGCTTTCCACCTGGTAAGTTCCCCGGATGCTCCCGAATATGTTTTCAAATTGGACATCTGATAGCGGGGTGGAAATTTGCCGGCCGGCCGGAAAACGAATGATAATGTGTTTGTTGAAAAGCTCATCATAATAAATCTTGATGGGATTCTGCCGCTCCTCCGTATCCAATTTAAATTTTACACCGGAAATGGGAGAGAACAGCCCGCCGGTTTGGAAGATCACTTCGTCGGGCAGCACGCTGACCAGGTTGTCGATGGAGTATTCCAACGTAATACTCAGCGGTTTTTTGAAGGCCTCCCGGTTTACGACTTCGTAAGCGGAGAGCTTTACCTCGCCGTCGGTGTAGGTGAGCAATTCTTCCATCAGATCTTCGATTTCCTCATCGTTCAAATCGGCAAGTTTTTCCCGCACCGAGAAGGCATCGGAACCCCGGAGCACCTTTTCTTCTTTAACCGTGATCAATCCGTCTTCATCGATGGTCAGATCGTAGTATTCATCCACCGTGTTGTGCCGGCGGCTGACTTTGGGAACTTCCCAAAACTCCACCGCTTTGCTTGTTTTTTTGTCGGTAATTCCCACGGCCGGCTGCCCCTGCAAATACTCCGGTATAAAACCCAGCGGAATTTTAAGGTAGGGGAAAACCACATAACGCTCCCCGTCAATTATCGCCCCGATGGCCGGAACGTCAAATTGGGAGGAATTCACATAGTCTTTATCAAAGTAGCCGTTTTTGGCGGAATGCACCAAAAGGTATTGAGCGTCAATCCCCGCTTTGGTTAACATGGAATGGGCCAGGCCATTAATACGGATGAGGCTACCTTTCTTATCTTTCAGAATGGCTTTGAAATTACGCCTATCCCAGGGATCGCTTACCTCTATATTTTCCTGGAGGTAGGTAATAATCGTATCCAGCCGATCCGCAAGCGTGGTTTTGCTCTCTATAATTTCTTCCGTGGTTTTTTTAACATGAGTGCTTAAGAAGCCGTCTTTGTTCATGTGCTCCTTCCGCAACCCATCCATTAAATCCGCCCAGGTTCTCGCCCGCTTAAACTTGAAACTGAGCATTTGCAACTGGGTTATCATAAACTCAAAATAGTCTGCCACCTCTTTAAAAAATGGTGAATAAGGTTCCCGTTGGATAGCTGGCACATATTCCGCCTCATAGGTGATGATGATCTTCCGGTTTTCCTTCTCTCGTCTGACCCGGTAAGGAATGGTGTCCTTCTCAGCAATTTTCTTTGCTTTGATTTTCCACCAGTCAGGATAGGCAAAACTCAGGGAAACTTTCTCACAAGGAATAGGAAACTGCAAGGGGATATCATATTCCAGGGGCGGAAAATGATTCAGGGCGGTATAAGTTACCGAAAACCCTTCTTCAATGATGACTCCTTTGCGCACATTGGGATAGATGAAGGTGAAATCCTTGCTTCCGTAGGAATCGGTTTTCAGGGTTAGATCGGCTCTGCCATACTGTTTCACCTGGCCGTCCGGGTAGGTGATGCGCAGGTAAATATTTTCCAGCACGTCATATTTACCCAGGCGGATTCGGAAGGTCGATAAGCGCTGGTTATCCGGATTAAAGAGCACATATTTCTCCTTGCGAATGTGGTAATAATTCCAGCTTCCGGCCACTCCGTATCCTTGCAAAAGATTCTCTTTATTGCCAACGTGCTCGTAGGTGTTTTCCAGGAGCAGATAGACCCCATCATATTTTTGATATTTTTCTTCCAGCGCCGCCAGGTCGATTTGTTCCTGTTCCGCGCTCCCGGCCGGGGGAACCGTCAGAAAGACAGACCGCTTAGACGTAGTGCAACCGGCAAAGATGAGGACCAACAAGCCCACCATAAACATCTTTCTCATGATTTGCTCCTCGTTAATACAAACATTTTCTTTTTGCTTTGGAGGTATTGCTTACAAAAATTCAGAAAACGGCCTTTGGCGTCTCCGCTAAAAAATTTGAAGTTCTGCATAAACTGATAGAGAATCTCCACCCGGTTGCGGTCCTGCGGGGTTATCTCCGAGGCAAAGAAATTCGATTGATCTTCCCCGATGCGCAGTTGCTGCGCCCCGGCCTTCAATCCGGGAGCAGCTAAATCCATGCGGAGGATGAGAGCCCTCCGGTAGGGAATATACAAAGGATACGGATCGTTCTCCCGTTCCAGGATATCGCTGTCAACCGTCAGGAAGGGAGTTTGGGGAATATAGGTTTTGGCGGAAGAGGAGATGATGAATTTGGAAATATCCGCTTGGGCAGACAACGTTAACGAGGTATCGCTTTCCCCGGTAAACGAAAAATGCTCCAGGGATATTTTATGAATATTCGAGGTGATCAGGGCGATCAGGGCGTTCTCCAAACGTACGCCGGACAGTTTTTCCTTGGCCCGCAGGGCGTCGCTGAAGAGGCCGTTCCGCAGCACAATTTTTGCCGCGCCGGATTTGGGGCTGTCAAGGCTGCCGGTAATATCTATTTCCAGGGAGGGCCGGTGGTTGGGCGCTTCGATGGATATCCAGCGCGGATTTCCCGGTTCCAGTATAAACGTCTTTGCCCCGACAAGATACTCCGGCAGGTTGCCAAATTCATAATACCGGGCGGTGGGGTCAAAAAAGAGGGGTTTCCCGCTATCCTCATACATGCAGATAACATGGTTAAACAAGGTTGCATGGACACCCCGCAACCCGGGAAGCGGCTTAGTGGAAACCAAAGCCATCTTTACCTCAATCCCTTGTTCGGCGGCCAACGCCGATACCAGGTAAACCCGGTCTTTGCAATCTCCGTAGCCATTGTTCAGCGTAAATTCCGGGGAACGGGGAGAATAGGCGTGGCCCTCCCGTTCATCGGCAATGTAGCGGATATTTTTACGCACATAATCGTGAATAATCCGCAATTTTTCTTTCTCACTCTGGTCGGCAGTGAAGCGTTCCGAGAGCAATTGCAGAAGTTCTTCATTTACTGCCGGTTTCAAATTTACTTTGCCGGCATACCATTCCAAAAATTTCGGCGGGGTGGTGGGGGTTACCGGTTGGCCGTTCTTCATCAGTGTGGTCAAAATTGAGGCATGGGATCCGTTAAAAGGGAAGTAAGGAAGTTCTTTCTGAGCAGGGATTTTTCGAAAAATCAGTACGGTTTCTTTCGCCCGGGAACGGTCGATTTGATAAGGAATCGAGTCCCGAGTGAAAAATACATCAAAATCCACACGTATGTTCTTCGGGTGTTTTATGGTCACCCGAAATTCCTGCAACTCGTCGATATCCGGCACATGCAATACCGGGAAAAAAGCAATGTCGCTGAACTCTTGTTTGTACTGGTAGTAAATGGTTTCACCCTGCCGGATGTCATCCGGAAACATCACGGTATGAATCTTGGCGTCGGAGATGAAGACATCGGGGTGTTCGGCGTTTTCCGAATAATGGTCTCTGCGTTTCAGTTTCTTGTTGCGGAATTTACCGCTGACTTTGGTGACTTTGGCAAAAAAGGGTTCGCTGAACCGGAAAAAATTCTCCTTTGTGGAGCGTTCGCTTAAATAGCTCTGTTTTACCGCAACGGTGGAGGTTAACCGATATGAGCCGTCGCGGTTTTCCTTCACTTCAAAGGTGATTATCCGGGAATAGGAGACGTCCGCCTGGTCGGCAAAGAGCGGGCTGCATAGCAGGAGACAGAATAAGCTATAAAAAAACAATTGAAGCGGCGCCGGCCGGATTACCGGGAAGCAGCGACGGAAACTTGTCATAAGAGCACCTCGCCGATTTATTTATCACCATCGTAATGGGCGGAGCGGAGTATTGAATAGCAGTTATTCTTCCCTGGTAACCGAGCTTCCGGTTTATCTTTTACCAAGCAAGGAAAGGTTGGCTGGTTAGCTTGTTTCGGTTTTTGTTATGGATAACTGTATTTCCCCCGGTCAACCGTTTCAGGCTACCGATATTATATTCTTTTCCCAAAATATGAAAAATTTGTATATTTTTCAAGTGCTGTAAAAAGGTATTCTATAAAGCGCCTATGATTTTGGGCTACTTTATTTTAATTTAGGCCGGTTTTAACCATGGCGAATAAACAGGACAAATAATAAATGAAATTGAAAGTTACCGAAGGGCGTGAAATTCTGGAACGGGTTCATAAAGCCGCCGCGGAGTTTGGAGTAGAGGTTTATGCGGTGGGCGGATTTGTACGCGACCTGTACCTGGGCGAAGAAACACCGGATATTGACTTTGTGGTGCTGGGCGATGCGGTGGCCTTTGCCAAACACTTCCGCAAAAAATTCCGTTCCGGGAAGGTGGTTGCCTACCCACGTTTCGGCGCCGCCATGCTCAATTACCGCAAATGGAAACTGGAGTTCGTGGCCGCGCGGGAGGAGCATTATCAGGAAAATTCCCGGAAGCCCCGGGTAAGGCAGGCGGATCTGAAATCCGATCTCTCCCGCAGGGATTTTACCATCAATTGCCTGGCCATGCACATCGATCCGCAACGGTTTGGCGAGGTGGTGGATATGTTTCACGGCCTCGAGGACCTTCAGGCAAAAATCATCCGCACCCCCCTGGACCCGGTGATCACTTTTAACGATGATCCGCTGCGCATTTTGCGGGCCATCCGCTTTGCGGCTCGTTTTCAGTTCCGGATCGAGCCGCGCACCTACCAGGCGATTCTGGAAACCCGGGAACGCTTGAAGATCATTTCCCAGGAACGTATCACCGAGGAGTTTCGCAAAATGCTCCTGGCCGACAAGCCGTCCCGGGCGCTGCAACTGCTCAAAGACACCGGGGTGGCGGCCATCATTTTCCCCGAACTGGAAGAGATGGCCGGGGTGGAACAGCGCCGGGAGCATCACCACAAAGATGTCTTTGCCCACACCCTCCAGGTGGTCGACAACATCAGCGAGAAAACCGACCGGTTTGAATTGCGCCTTACCGCGCTGATGCACGACATTGCCAAACCGCAAACCAAGCGTTTTGTGGAAGGTATCGGTTGGACCTTTCATGGCCACGAAGAATTGGGCGCGCACATGGTCGAGCGAATCGGGCGGCGCATGCGCCTGCCGCAGAATACGGTCAAGTATGTCAGTAAAATGGTGCGGCTACATATGCGCCCGACCCAGTTAGTCGACGACCTGGTCACCGACAGCGCCATTCGCAGGCTGATTGTGGAAGCCGGCGAGGAGATTGACGATCTGCTGACGCTCTGCCGGGCGGACATCACCTCCCAAAACCCCAATAAAGTGCGGCGGTACCTGGCCAATTTTGATAAAGTGGAAAAGCGCATCCACGAGGTGGAAGAAAAAGACAAACTGCGCCGGTTTAAGCCGGCGCTTACCGGAGAACATATTATGAAAACCCTGGGAATTCCCCCGGGACCGCTGGTAGGAGAAATTAAACAAAAGATTGTGGATGCGATTCTGGATGGAGATATTCCCAATGAATATGAAGCATGTTATCAATATTTGCTGAGCATCAAAGATCAATTTGTTTCGGAGGATGAGAAACCGGCTGATACACGCCAATAAGACCGCCTCGCATGAAGAACACATGCGAACGGCTGCGGATGAACCGCTAAGATTTTTTCCACTGAAACAAAGCCAGGTAAACATCGTCAATTCTCACCATAACAGGAAAGGAGCCGTCTGTGGCTGATACGAATGACACCAAGCGTGATGATCTCCCCAACCCGGAAGACAATCCCGGGGGGAATGACAAAGAATTGGAAGACATTCTGGGTAAGATCACCGAGACTTCCAGGCGTGGTGCACCATCCCGGCAGACGACACCGGAGAACGAAGAAATCATCAAACTTCCCAAAGGCCTGGATGACCAGCCGGAGGATTTGGAAGGAATCATTGAAAAAATCAGTGAAAAACCGTCCCCGGCGACAGCCGGCCGGCCGGGATTTTTTCAGCGTCTCCTCAATTGGTTTAAAAAGTCGTAACGATCTGATTGGTTTTGTCCGCGGGAGTCGGCGACTCCCGTACACCTGCCCCGCGCCCGGTCAGACTGTGCTCCCTCCTGAGTGCTGTACCGTAACTTTGCTAATCGTTGGAAATGAGCCCTTTATGCATGTTTAGAGCCTAAAGGAGTTGTAGAATTATAGCCTGAATAATTCATCACGCCAAGACGGAAGGTATTGAAAAAAGCGAAGTTTAGAAATTTGTTGGAATAGAGATTCAAAAACTAAATTTTTTTCTAATGTATTGTTTCTTTGCGTCTTAGCGGCTTTGCATGAGTCGTTTATGAATTAATCAGGATAGGTCTATTCATTAGTATAACTTTGGAGGATGCAATGAAATTGATTGGGAAACTCTACCTGGTCTTAGTACTCTGTGTGAGCGGATATTTTGGTGATCTCTCGGCACAACCGGCCAAAAAAGCCCTGTCGTTGAACGATTGTGTGCGGATTGCGCTGACCAACAACGCCGCCATTCAAACCAATCAGAATATTGCCCGGATCAGCGAGAACAACTACCTGGCTTCGTTAAGCAATATTTTACCCACGGTTTCGGCCAATTACTCGGCCAGCCGTTTCCGGAGCGGGGATGCCACCACCCAGGCCGATGTGCCGGTGCTGGATCGAAACGGGCAGGTCATCGGCTTCATCAACCAGGAAGTGACCAACCCCGGTTTTTCACGTAATTTTTACCGGGCCAGCCTGGATGTTAATCAAAATGTGTTTGACGGCGGGGCCTGGTGGAACCGTATTCGCAGAAGCAAAGCAGAGCAAAAAGCCTCTGTCGAGGATTTAGACGTGCAAGTGAATAGCGTTATCCGCACGGTGGCCAATAATTATCTCAATCTTCTCAAACAGCAGAAATTGCTGGAAGTAAACACCCTGGCGGTACAGCGCAGCCAGGAAAACCTGGAGCGCAGCCAAAAAATGTTCGAGATCGGTTCGGTGGCAAAAGTGGATGTCTTCCGGGCCCGGGTCAACCTGGGCAACGATCGCATCGCGGAAATCAGCCAGCGCAACGCGGTTAAGCAGGCCCGGCAAACCTTAAACATTTCCCTGGGATATAATCCCAACCAGCCGATTGAAATCGAGAAGGATGTCAAATTTGAACATAAACTGCCTCCCCTGGATGACATCATCCGGGAATCCTTTAAAAACCAGCCCGAGTTGCGCCGGCGAGAAATGGATATCCGGGCGAAGGAGCTGAGCGTGGCCGTTTCCAAGAGCGCCTTTCTGCCCACCATATCCGCATTTTTCAGCTACCAGCGCAGCAATTCGCAATTAGATAAAATTTATAACGATATCGATAAAAACTGGAATGTTACGATCGGTTTACAGGGAAGCTATAACCTCTTTAATGGCTTTAACGACCGGGTAAACTACCAGAACTCCAAAATCGATTTGAAGAACACCCGGATCGGCCTGGAGGATTACAAGCGCAATCTGATGGCCGCTATTACGGACACTTATCAGAATTACAAGGATTTGCTGGAAATCATCGAGATTAACGAGATGAATTTAGAGGCGGCCCGGGAAGAATACCGGCTGGCCCGGGAACGATACCGGCTTGGCTCGGGAACTTCGCTGGATTTACGGGAGGCCCAGGTCAACTTGACCGACGCCGAACGGATTGTGGTTGCCGCCCAATACGATCTGATTATTTCCTACGCCCAGTTGCAGGAGTTGGTCGGCAGCATACGGGATAAGCTGAATTTCTAAACCGGCTTCCCCACCAATCATCTTAACACAGAAAGGCCCGCTTTGCAGGAAGCGGGCCTTTCTGTTAAAGAAATAATCTGTTCTGACCGGCAGGCTTTCTCCTGCCGCACAAAAGAACCCCGGGAATCCCGGTCAGGCCATGTAGTGCGACATGGGGGCAAAAGCGCTTAACCGTTCTTCCAGCGCTTCCAGGTCTTTTTGAATTCTGGCGCGAACTTTTTCGGACTCCTCGCTAAAATCCGGCAGTATCCGGCGGTAGTACTCGATCCCGCTCAGGAGGTTCTCATAAAAATCTGTGAGCACCTTTTCCACGGATTGAGAATTTTCGTCCAGACTCTCCTGCATTTTTTTCTGGAAATAGTCGATGTAGAGGCTCAGTTCCTTGACAAACATATTGGGACGCGCCGGGTCGGTTACCAGGTTGATCCGGCCGTAAATATGATCGACCATTTCCTTCAAGCTGGAAATTTTGGAATAATAGGCCAGGTTCGGCCCCGGGCAAACCGAGGCCGCTTTGCTCAGCTTAGGATTTTCGAAATTTTTGGTGGTTAGCGCAGAGACCGTCAACCCTTCGCAGAGGCAAGCTTTATCCATCATTTTGTTGAACTTCTCGTTATATTCATCCGGCGCTAAATTTTCCTTTTTTAATTGATCGCTTTTTCTGCGCAGGTAGGCAATCGAAGCGGTGCAAATCGGTTTCTCACTAAATTCAACATTGGAAATAAGAAACTTTTTCACGCAGGCGCTGCCCGGTTTTCCGGCGCGTACTTTTTCCCACTTTTCCACATCTTTACTGCTGTCGCGCAAATTGTTGAAGGGCACGCCAAGGGGAGAAACATCGCTGAGGTATAAATCATCCTCTCCGGCGGCGCTCAATTTGGCCAGCGTCTCATCATCCACGTTCATCACCTCCGGAACCAGCAGGAAGGGGCTTCCCCAGCCCACCGAGTCAACATGGTAATATCGCATTAAAAAATCATGCTCGGATGCGGTTCCGACGCCGCCCTGAACGGTAACATTTACCCTCAGGTTCGGCTCCGGGATGTCTACTCCTTTTTTAGGCAAGGCGCTTAAAAAGAGGTTGCGCATGGTGCTAAAGAGTTCATCTCTTTTAGCTTTGAATTCTTCCAGAATCGGCCCCAGCAACAGACCGTTGGTGGCAAAGGCGTGGCCGCCGCAATTTAATCCGGACTCGATCCGGAATTCGGAAACCCACAATCCCTTTTTCGCCAAAAACTTGCCCTGGATCAGCGCGGAGCGAAAATCGCTTACTTTAATCACAATGCGTTTTCGGAAGCCGCCGTCAAAATGCGGTAAAAATTCTTTGAGGGTAGCCATGTAGCTATATAATCGCGGATTCATGCCTGCCGAAAAAATGATCGAACTGTCCAGGTCGCTTTTGGCATAGCCCCGCAGCGCCGAGTGGGCGTCATTATACTCAACCGGAAGCAGATTGCCTTTGGAGTCGTAATTGGCTTTATCGACTTTAGTCATAATGTTGACATCAATGGCGCCGGGGCGGATCGTATCGGTCAGCCACTTTTGCAGACTTTTGACAACCCCTTGTTCGGAGGCGGTCATCATCTGCTGGTAGACGGTTTTCAGCCGGGAAGTATCCGGCAGCAGCTCAAAATACTTATGCAGCTCGCTCCCGGCGTCAAATCCGGAATTCTTGAGCGCGGTAAATTGTTCCCTGACCATGGTGTTCAAGGTGTTCAGATAGGCGGTAACCCGCCGGGCCCGGCTATCTTCGTGGTTGTCTTTGATGGGCACATAGGGCCGGCCGAGACGCTTCAGGTAAAATTCGCGCAGCCTCTCCAGCAATGTGTCATCAATGATCGATACGACGGATGTTATCCCATATTTGGCTACCTTAACCGGCGTATCAACCGAATAACCTACCCCCAAAACCGGAATATGAAACTTATGTCCATCTGAATTGCTCATATAAATCTTGCCGCCTCTTGTTATGCGTGATGAGCTTGTTCTCCCGGGCGCCTGACTCCCGGTCTGCGCACGTAGGAAACTTATTTGAACTAAATATACTACATTGACAAATAATTTGCAAAGAAATATCTGAGGGGTAATTGTAAATTCTCGGGGGAGGAACAGCTAAAATCGGATCTGCCGGCCGGTAAACTTTTGTGCGTAAAGCAGTCACACGTCTTCGGAGAGCGATTGCTTCAGCTTTTCCAGAAGTGTTTCATAACGTCCATGATCATCTTCCCAGGCCTGGTAGGCCTGGCGGAGTTCTTCCCTGATGCGCAAGTATTCTTTTTGGAGCGCCGCCGCTTTATCGCCCTCCCGATAGGTTGCCGGATCGGCCATCCGGGACTCCAGGATTGTCTTTTCTTTTTCCAGGGTTTCGATGGCCTGCTCGTACTCGCTGATCCGCTCTTCCAACCGGCGGCGTTCCCGGCTGATCGCCTGACGGGCCTGGGCTTCTTGGCGTTTTTGCTCTTTGCTTTTGGGGCCGCTGGCAGAATTGTTTGTGGAAGGTTTTTGAGGCATCGTGGCGTCTTTGTCCTCCGCGGCGCGGCGGGCCAGGTACTCGGAATAATTGCCTTCATAAACCCTCAGGCGCCCCTCGCGCAGTTCAATCACCCGGTGCACCAATTTGTCCAAAAAATAGCGGTCGTGCGAAATAAGCATTAACGTACCGTCGTATTCCCGGAGGGCGTTTTCAAGCGCTTCTTTAGAGGTTAAGTCGAGGTGGTTGGTCGGCTCGTCCATCAGCAAAAAGTTGGCCGGGGAAAGCAGTATCTTGGCCAGGGAGACCCGGGCCTTCTCTCCGCCGGAAAGCACCTCGATCCGTTTTGATACCGCATCCCCGCTAAACTGGAACATACCCAGCACATCCCGCAGGCGGGCCCGGTGCGCCTCCATGGCTGTCTCGGCCACCTCATCGATAACCCGGGCGGATAAAGTGAGCCGGTCGATCTGGTGCTGGGCGTAATAGGCAATCTTGACCCGCTCGCCGAGCTTCAGCAGGCCTTCCTGGGGAGTCAATTCTCCGAAAATCAGCCGGGTCAGGGTGGTCTTTCCCGCCCCGTTGACGCCTACCAGGGCGACCCGGTCGCCCCGGTACAGTTGCAAATTCAGGTTGCGCAGCACCCACTCGCGGTCATAGCGGAAAGACATATTCTCGATCCGGAGCACATCTTTGTAGCTGGCCTGCTCTACCTGAATCCGGAAATGAAGTTTGGGGGGCGGCGGAGGCAACTCGATGGTCTGCATTTTTTCCAACTGCTTAATGCGGCTCTGCACCTGCGGCGCCTTGCTGGCTTTATAGCGAAAACGATCGATAAAGCACTGCAAACGCTGCCGTTCGGCCTGCTGTTCCTCCCATTGCCGGTAAAGCTGCTCCAGCCGTTCGGCTTTCCGGGCCTCATAAAAATGATAGTTGCCGGGATAGTGAGTCAGGGCGGCCCGTTCCAGCTCATAGATTTCATCGGCTAAGCGGTCGATAAAAAAACGGTCGTGGGAAACGATGATCATACTGCCCGGGAAGTTCCTCAGGTATTGTTCCAGCCACTCCAGCGACTCCAGGTCGAGGTGGTTGGTGGGTTCGTCGAGCAGCAGTAAGTCCGGGGCCCAGATCAGCAGGCGGGCCAGGTAAATCCGCATTCGCCAGCCGCCGCTGAACCGACGCAGCGGCTGCTCGAACTGATCCGGGGTAAACCCCAGCCCGGCCAGGATGGCCTTGGCCCGGGCCTCCTGGGCGTAGCCGTCAATAAGCTGATACTGCGTTTCCAGATCGCCCAGCTTATCGAGCAGTTTTTGCTGGTCTGCTTCTCCGGCATCCAACTGGCGGTGCAGCACCTCGATCTGCTTTTCCAGTTCCTGCGCCTCTTTGTTGCCGGCTTTGACCCCATCCAGGATACGCTCCATGGTAAAGCTGACCTCCTCCTGGGGCAGGTAGCCGATACGATAGTTTTTAGGAATGGAAATCACGCCCTGGTCCGGCTCCAACTCCCCGGCGATGAGGCGCAGCAGGGTGGTCTTGCCGGCCCCATTAGGGCCGATCAGCGCGGCGCGTTTGCCGGGCCGGATTTGCCAGTTAACAGAGTTGAGCAGGGGACGATCCCCTACCGAGTAGCTGAGTTGCCGGATGTGCAGCATTTTTTCTCGTTCCGTTTAGTTTTAAGGGGCCAGGCTTACCACCGCTAATTTAAAGTTTAAAACCCCCGCCGCCAGAACTCCTGCGTAAGAAGATTGCTGTTAGGAGTGTCGAGCTTCAGCTTGACCATGATGCAACTCTATAACCGCCTCCCGAGCGGAATAGACCATTTTGGCCCCCGGGCGACTAAAATAATCAGCATAGCGGTCTATCACAACAGCTTTCCGTTTCGATAATCGTTATCCTGCCTTGAATATGGCCCCGGGACAGTTTATATTGTCTATCAACAATTCCGGAAAAGGAAAAGTCCCGTCGTTATCTATCAGCCTGTTTATCACCATTTGATCAAGTCCTGATTCGCGACTATAAAAGTATAAACAAATCATACATCCAACCATCAACCAAGGAGTGTTTTATGCAACAAAAATCTCCGTTCGATTTGAACGACTTCCGACCGCCCGTAATACCGCCGTCCCTGTTGCGGTTTGGGCTGCCGATCCTGATCTTTCTGGTTCTCCTCTTTACCTCGATGTTTACCGTGGATACCGAGGAAGCCGGGGTGGTTTTGCGTTTCGGCAAATACAACCGCACGGTCGACCCGGGCCTGAATTTCAAAATGCCTTTCGGGGTCGAGACCGTTTATAAAATCCCGGTGCGCCGCCAGTTGAAAGAGGAATTCGGTTTTCGCACCATCAGCGGTGATGTGCGAACCCAGTATTCCAGCCGGAATTTTGAAGACGAATCCTTGATGTTAACCGGAGACCTGAACGCCGCCCAGGTGGAGTGGATCGTGCAGTACCGTATCCGAGATCCCTACCAGTTCTTATTCCGGGTGCGCAATGCCGTAAAAACCTTCCGGGATATGAACGAGGCAATCATGCGGGAAATTGTGGGCGACCGCACCATCAACGAAGTGTTAACCATCGGACGCCAGGAAATTGCCACGACCGCGGAACAAATGCTGCAAAAGCTCTCCAAACAGTACGAATTGGGGATTCAAGTGGAACAGGTGGTGTTGCAGGATGTTACCCCGCCCAAAGCGGTAAGGGCCTCCTTCAACGAAGTCAACGAAGCGCAGCAGGAACGCGAAAAACTAATCAACCAGGCCCGTTCGTAATACAACCGGATTATTCCCAAGGCTCGCGGGGAAGCATCCCGGGTCATCGAAGAGGCCAAAGGCTACGCCCTGGAACGGGTCAACCGGGCCAAAGGGGAAGCGGCGCGCTTTAAAGCCCTGTACGGGGAATATCGCAAAGCCAAAGAAGTAACCCGGGAACGCATCTACCTGGAAACCATGGAAGACGTGCTCCAGAAAGTGGGCCGCAAACTGATCACCGATGAAAATGCGGCGGGTATTCTGCCCCTGTTCGATCTGACTAAAGG
>JAJRYW010000396.1 GCA_024275555.1 Calditrichota bacterium
GCCTATCAGGCCGGAACATGTTCTCTGCCGGTATTTCCGGTGATTGATGCACATCGCAAAGAAGTGTTTGGCGCCATGTACCGGTGGGAAGATGCTTCCCTGGTGCGGCAAAGCGATTACCGGGTTTCGGGATATGAGGGACTCGCGGAAATTATCAAACAGCCGGTGCGGTTGTGCGGCAAGGACGCCTTGCGATTGCAGGATAAGATCGAAAGCGCTCTTCCGCCAGGCTGCGAATTCGTCAGACCTCAACCGGATTATCCGCAAATCTGGGCCTTAATGCAATTGGGATATCAGCGCTTTGTGCAGCAACAGTTTTCCTCCGCCCATGATTGCGAGCCGCTATACCTGAGAGCTTTTCAGGGAGTTTTGTGATGACCCTGCCGTTGGTGCGCAGCATGATCCTGGCAGATTTGGAGGAGGTGCTGGTCATCGAGCGCCAGGTTTTCCGGGAACCCTGGTCCCGCCAGAGCTATGAGTTCGAGTTGACCAAAAACCGGTTTTCGCTCCCGGTGGTGCTGGAATACCGGAAGATGATCGTCGGGCACGCGGTGGCCTGGTTCATTTTTGATGAATTCCACATTGCCACCATTGCCATCCACCCGGAATACCAGGGCCGCGGCTGGGGCGCCTACCTGCTGGAGGCCATGCTGGGTATGTCCCACGGGGCGGATTACGCCCTGCTGGAAGTCCGGGAAAGCAATACCCCGGCAATTCGCCTCTACCAGAAATACGGATTTAAAATTGTCGGCAAACGGCAGGCCTATTACCGCAACGGCGAGGACGCCCTGGTGATGAAGAAAGAACTAAGCAGCGGCAATCTTCCCGCCCGCGAAGAAGAATGACTTCCCGGTTTGGAAAATCCCACCTCTCACCACTACAATAATTGCAGAAGAAGATTCCTCTGGTGGATTACAGATGAGCACCTTATTTTTAGGTAACGTTCATTGGGGAGATCAATTATATTTGTGAGAAATGGGAAGACGTGTGTTCTCTGCGTTACACACCTGCACAGGGTTTTATAGAACTTGTTCTAATGAAAGGGTGTTCGGAATCTGTTGATGCAGATGTGGAACAGCCGCTCCCTTCTTCACCAGAAAAAGCAATTATTTCCACAACATATAAAATCGAAAAGGAAATTAACCGGGCGAGGCGCCATGACTGGGGATAATTTAACCAAAACACCCAACTCCCACGAAGAACATTATGAGACGATGATAAAGGATTTGACCGGCTCTTTTATGGCGGTGATGGCCGGCTTAAAAGCCCGTGATACTCCGCCGGAGACCATCACAGCGTTCGAGAAGCTCTATCAGCAGGTGCTGAACGGTTTTCACAAGATGCGCCAGAACTTGAAACAAAGCGCCGAAAGATATGCCAAAGCCGAAAAAGTCATACAAAATCAGGCAGAGTCCATCCAACGCCTGGAAACGCTTTATACCGCCGGAATCACCTTTGCCAGCCAAACCGAACGCGACCGCCTGCTGCAAACCGCCATCGATATTGTTGAAAAAGCCTTGCAGGCCGACGCCGGCTATATCGTTCTGGTTGACAGCGAGGGGCAGGTTGTCGATAAGATCGGCTCCAATCTTGACCCCGAAAGCGAGGAAAACGCCAGCAATCTCAGTATGACCGTGATCCGGGAAACCATGCAAGCGTCTCAGCCCAGCCAGATTGCCGACACCGACGCCGACCAGGGCCTGGCGGAACGGACCAGCATCCTGTTGCTGGACATCAAATCCACCCTCTGTGTTCCCCTGGTGCTTGGAGGCCAGGTCAAGGGGGCGGTCTATGTAGACCGGCGCAAAAAAGTCTGGCCGTTTTCTGCGGCAGACCTGGCCTTTCTGCTGGCTTTTGCCCGGCAAATAGTGCGCGGCCTCAAGGTGTCGGAACAGATGGAAAAGCTGGAGAAAAAGCTCATCTCCGATGCAACGCTCACCATGGAATCGCTGCGCAAAGAATTTAGTTGTAGCGAGCTGATCGGCAATTCCCCGCAACTACTGGAAGTGCTGCGCCTGGCCTCCCGGATTGCCCCGACCGACCTGCCGGTTCTGATCACCGGGGAGAGCGGCACCGGGAAAGAGCTGATTGCCCGGGCAATTCACATCAACAGCCTTCGCCCCCAGGGGGCTTTTGTGGCCATCAATTGCAGCGCCATCCCCGCTAACCTGCTGGAGTCGGAGCTGTTCGGTTACGAAAAAGGAGCCTTTACCGGGGCCGTGCACGCCAAACCCGGTAAGATCGAAACCGCCAACGGCGGCACGCTTTTTCTGGATGAGATCGGCGAGTTGAGCATTGCCCTGCAGGCAAAGCTGCTCCGGGTCATCCAGGCGCATGAACTGCAACGATTGGGCAGCAACGCCACCCAAAAAATCGATGTGCGCTTTCTGGCCGCCACCAACCGCAATATTGAAAAAATGATTAAAGAGGGCGAGTTCCGGGAGGATTTATACTACCGTCTTAATGTGATTACCATCTGTATGCCGCCGCTCCGGGAACGCCGGGAAGATATCGAAGAACTGACTCATTATTTCCTGGCCAAACACAGCCGCACCGAATTGCCCCTGACGATTTCCGATGACGCCCTGGACTTGCTGGAAAATTATTCCTGGCCGGGGAACATCCGCGAGTTGGAAAATGTTATCCTCCGCGCCACCGTTCTGGCCAAAAGCGCTGCCATTGAAGTTGCCGATTTGCCCCCGGAGTTGGTTAAGGTGGAAGTTGCTGTGCCCCGTATTACCTTGGGGAAGTCGCTTGCGGACGCGGAGGCCGAATTTCGCAAACGCTATATTCACAGAACCCTGCAGCAATGTTCCTCCAAGAAAGAAGCTGCTCAAAGACTGGGAGTCAACCGCACCCATTTTTACAAAATGCTGGCCCGGTTGGGGCTTGATGAAAAATCCTGATGATGCAGAGGAAACCATTCTCCCGAACAGACCGGCGCCTAAAAACAATTTGTTCTAAAATTTTAAACCTATCCAAACAAAACGGTTTTTCCCCTCCATATTACCGGACCCATCTCGCTCCTTGCCTTTGAAACGATTTCTATGCCCCTTTTCACTACCGTGCACATTTTAAATTGGCCCCGGATTTATTATCCCCGAAATGGTTTTTATGGATGTTTTCACCCAAAATTGAGGATATTGATCAACGAAAGCAGAAAAATTTGTAACTATTCAGGTCTCTTTTTTGACAGGATTCACATGATGAACCGGATTGGGAAATAAAATTTAGTAACTACCCAGGTGTTATTGCCAAAGACAAATAATTCCCCCTCCCCCCGTCCTTCGCTTGCGCTTCGGTCGCCCTGGGGGAGAGGGGGATTCAACAGTCATATATACAGCGACTTAGGCTATGAACAAATTGATTTGTACAAGAATTCTTTTAAAGAGCAGTCTACCAATAACCTGAGTAGTTACACCGTGTTTATCCCCCAATGACGACGTCACTCCCAACGCCAACCCCAACGTGGCGCCGCTCCAACGGAGTCCCGCCCCTTTGAAGATAGCTGAGCAGCACAGCCGGGAATCTGTCGCGTTTCAGCAACACCTCCGGCGGTATCTTGTCGCTTGAGTACGACAATGTTTTAACAACAACCCATACCCTGCCATTTTACAATCCAATAGAAACAGTTGGTTAACGCTTAAAGGAGAGGAGCGTCCTTCCATGGCGCCTTTTTTGACCTACTGGTTTTATGGAAACTCGAATTTTAATCATTAATTCTGACAATAATGAGGTGCGTCGTCTGCGGGAAATTTTGAGCCGGGAAGGATACATGATCATGACCGCCATAGATTATAAGACAGCCCGCCGGATCTGCACCGAGATAGATTTTGAACTGATAATCAGTGAATTCTCCCTGATGGCAGACCTAAAGAGATCTGTATAGCCAGGTAAACAGTCCTGGAAGGGGCCTGAGCTTCTTGCGAGACTTTGCTCGGAAGAAGCGGTTCCCCCGGAACAATTGCAGGGGAACAATTTCAAACCACTCCCATAACCTCTCCTTGCTAAGGGGAGGACTGGGGAGGGGGTACAAAGCCGGATTCCATATCGGCAATACCGGATGGCCGGGAGTCGATGCAGGCGCCCTCAGCGGCGATTGCCTGTTTGTCTTCAGATAATCTCCTCTCGCGATGATTGCCGTTTTTTTTCCATCGAAAGAGAGAGTGAAGTTTTTTTAGACATTAAAAAGAACAGAGAACTTATCAAAAATGAATCGCTTAAAACTTGAATCCAACTCAAGGAGGATATTATGAATTTTCGAAACAATTTATTCTAGATGTTTCTTACTTGCCTGATATCGGCCGCGGTCTACGCCGCCGATGTTAGCTGGACCAATGCCGCCGGCGGTAATTGGAGCGACGGCGCCAATTGGGACCTCGGCGGCGCGCCCCAGCCGGGAGACAATGTATTCATCACCTTGAGCGGTACTTATACGGTGATCCTGGATGTGAATATGGACGTGAACAGTCTGACCCTGGGGGCCGCCGCCGGTACGCAGAGCCTCGCTGCCGGCAGCCGCACCCTGGACGCCCTGGGCGTCATTACCATCAACGCCAACGGGACGCTGCAACTGGATAACAGCAATACGGTGAACGCGGCCATCAACAACCTGGGCGCCATCCATGTGCGGGGTACCGGCAATAGCCTGGCCGGGGCGCTGACCACCCAGACCGGATCATTGCTGCATATCGAGGCGGTTGTGAGCCACGGTCAGATCACCTTTGCCAACGGATTCACCAACAACGGCGCCATCCGGTTAAACAATACGGTCGGTTCCACGGCCTGGCAGACCAACCTGTTCATCAGCGCGGGAACGCTGGTGAATGCCCCGGGAGGGCTGATTGAAAGTGTGGGAACACGGGGAAGCCGATTAATAAGCAGTCTGTTCGATAACCAGGGAATCCTGACAGTTGATTACAACTTGACCCTAAACGGGCTGTCGCTGGTCAACGCCGACGCCGGCGTCATCGACGGCAGCGCCAACCTGAGCGTAGTAGGCGCTACGCTGCAAAACGCCGGGAACATCAATCCCGGGGCGGCCGGCAAAGCGGCTTTAGGCCTGATTGGTTCGATCAACCAGCCGGCCAGCGGTGCGCTGAATGTAGATATGGAAGGGCTGCTTCCCGGCGCGGATTTCGACCAGTTGAACGTGAGCGGGGCGAGCCAGTTGAGCGGTGTGCTGAACATCAACCGCCTCAACGCCTACGAACCGGCCCTGGGCGACAGCTTTACGGTGCTGACCTACGGATCGCGGATCGACACTTTCCAGACCATCACCGGGCAGGATATCGGCAACGGGAAATATTTCTATCCCAATTACTATTCCGATCACCTGGCCCTGTTCGTCGGGCCGCCGCCGGCCACCCCGCAGTTTACCCTGACCGCCGTCGCCGGGCCGAACGGCGTCATTTCCCCCAGCGGGGCCATTGTGGTCTTTCAGGGCGACAATCAGACTTTTATTATGACCCCGGTTGCCGGGTTTGAGGTAGCCGATGTGCTGGTCGACGGCGTTTCCGTGGGGGCGGTGAGCAGCTACGATTTTCTGAACGTCGCGGCAGACCACACCGTCAGCGTAACTTTCCAGCCGCAGACCTTTACCATTACCGCCAACGCCGGGGCGGGGGGAAGCATCTCCCCGGCAGGCGCAGTTGCGGTAACCGGCGGCGCGGACCAGGCCTTTACCATTGTCCCGGATGTGGGTTTTCACATTCTGGATGTGCAGGTGGACGGGGTTTCCCAGGGAGCGATCAGCAGCTACCTGTTCAACAGCGTGACGGCTAATCATACCATCTCGACAACGTTTGAGATTAACACCTACACCATCGCTGCGCTGGCGGGACCCAACGGCAGCATCTCACCGGCGGGGAATGTACCGGCGACCCACGGCAGCAGCCGGCTTTTTACCATTACCCCCAACGCCAATTTTGAGATCGCCGATGTGCTGGTCGACGGCGTTTCCGTGGGCGCGGTGAGCAGCTATGAATTTGTCAATGTTACCGCCGGGCATACCATCCAGGCGGTCTTCCAGCCGATTCTCTTTACGATTACCGCCGGCGCCGGGAGCGGGGGAATCATCAGCCCCACCGGCGCGGTGAGCGTGCAGCAGGGCGGCAGCCAGGTTTTTGCCCTCGCCGCCCAGCCGGGATTTGACATTGCCGACGTGCTGGTCGACGGCGTCTCCGTGGGCGCAGTATCCAGCTACGAATTTCTGAACGTCGCCGGCGATCACAGCATTGCGGCCGTCTTTGTGCAGAACACCTTTACCATTACCGCTGTCGCCGGGGCCAACGGCAGCATCTCTCCGGTGGGTGCGGTCAGCGTTTCCGGCGGGCAGAGCCAGACCTTTAACATGACCCCCGATCCGGGTTACCACGTCGCCGATGTGCTGGTCGACGGCGTTTCGGCGGGGGCGCTGAGCAGCTTCACCTTCGGCAACGTCAACGCCGATCATACCATCAGCGCCGGTTTTGCCCTGAATATTTACAACATTTCCGCGGCGGCGGGGCCGGGCGGCAGCATCTCCCCGGCGGGCGTTGTGCCGGTCAATCACGGCGGCAGCCAGCTATTCAATATTGCCGCCGACCCGAATTACAGCATCGGCGATGTGCAGGTGGACGGCGCATCGGTGGGCGCGGTTGCCAGCTATGAATTTCCGAACCTGGTCGCGCCGCACAGCATCTTCGCCTTTTTCACCCCGGATAATTTTACGCCCATCGTGCTCAATACCGGCGTAACGGTGAACATTCACAACGTCTATTTTGTAAACGGCAGCACCGGCTACGCGGTGGGCGACGGCGGCAATGTGCTGATTACCAGCGACGGCGGGGCGACCTGGACGGTGAGCAACATCGGCGTCAATATTAACCTGACCGACGTGGTGGTGATCAACAACATCATCTACGTGACCGGGGCCAACGGGCACATCTGCTATTCCACAGACGGCGGCCTGACCTGGATTCCCTTCAACATGGGGATTGCCAACACCTTTCAGTCGATTTCCTTTTCCAGCGGCGGCTACGGGTTTGCCGCGGGCGATAACGGGCTGCTCTATTTCTGGAACGGAACGGTTTGGACGCAGCAGAACCTGGGCGTCTTCACCAACTTCCAGGGCGTGTACACCATCGGCAATTTTGCCTACGTGGTGGGCGCCGGGGGCGTGGTCTGGTATTTCAACGGCAGCGTTTGGGCGCAGTTGAACCTGAACACCACCATCGATCTCTACCGGGTGGTCTTCCTGAACGCCAATTTCGGCTACATCGTCGGCGCGGGCGGGACCATTTTCCGCACCACTGACGGCGGGGTCACCTGGGTTTCCCTGGCCGCCGGCGTCAATGTGATCATCCGCGATATTGTCATCGGCGACGCCAACACCGCCTGGGCGGTCTGCGACGGGGGCTTGATTCTCCAGACCATCGACGGCGGGAACACCTGGGAGATCATCTCCGTGGGCGCGAATGTGGATTTCTTCGGGATCAGCTTTGCCGGCGGGCAGGGCTATATCGTCGGCGTCGGCGGGGTTGCTTACAATTTCCAAAGCGCCGCGGCGACCGGTACGCCGCAATTTGCCGCAGCCCCGGCCAGCCTGGATTTCGGCAATGTCTCCGTGGGCGGCGTCATTTCCGCCAGCGTGGTAGTCAGTAATCCCGGCGACGCCGATTTGACCATCTCCTCGGTGCTTTCCAGCAACGGCGAGTTCAGCGTCAGCCCGGCCGGCGCGGTGATTCC
>JAJRYW010000397.1 GCA_024275555.1 Calditrichota bacterium
CATCAAACAATTCGGCAAACCCTGACTCCGGACCGGAATGTTCGGTCCCGGCCAAATGATGCCCCGGCACAAAATCAACGTTTTCAGGAAGATGGGGCTCGACCGCATCGATTACCGCTCGTTTCACTGAACCAACGTCGGTAACCGTCGCGCCCGGTTTCAGATGGGGACCAATTTCTTTTGCCACAGTGGCCATGGCGCCCACTGGTACCGCCAGAACGACAAGATCAGCGTCTTTAACCGCAAGCGCCGCGTTTTCCACCGGGCGCACTTCCAGGCGGGATTTAAGCAGGTTCACTTCCGGCTGAATCAGCCGCGCCGCCTCGCCAAGGTGACAAACATAGTAATCGGCAATCCATTTAAGCAAGTCGATCAGCTCCGGTTGGGCAAAAGGGCGGGCGTCGACCACATCATAAACGGATTTGATTTCCTCCACTCTTTCGGGGGGGCGCTCCGTCAGGGCCGTAACCAACCCGCCCATATAGCGCGGCCCTATGGGCACAATAACCTGGGACCCCACCCGGATCTGGTCTCGAAAGTGCTCGGGCACCTGGTAGGTGTAAGGCGTATCAACCGGAATGGGAAGCAGTATTTCTGCGTACATCATCACCACAGATTAGTCTTAAGGTTATGCTGCCTGAATTTTCTCTAATATGGTTCTGTGAATTTAGGGAATCATCCGGAAAGGCAAAAGGGTTTAACAAAATTTGCCGCGTCTCGTTCTTTTGTAGCTTAAACCAAGGTGTGGGCCTGGGTGGTGAGTGGTGAGTGGTGAGTGGTGAGTGGTGAGTGGCCCGAAAAAAACAACATAAGGTGGGGTGAAACGGAATACGGAATGCGCACTAAAATTATTTTTTACATATCACGCAATATTCCTGTCGATTCACGCATCACAATTCAGAGCTTTTTTTTAAAAAAAGCGCCTGCTTTAAACAAAACAGGCGCTTTGAATATACCGGAATACTCTGAGGTTATTCTTTCACAACCCATACTTTAACATTTGCTTCCACTTCCGGGAAAAGCTTGATCGGCACCGAATATATTCCCAGGGCTTTAATCGGCTCGTCTAAAACAATTTTGCGACGATCGATATCATACCCCTGTTCTTTCAGGGCGTTTCCGATATCCTGGGTGGTCACCGAACCGAACATTTTATCTTCCTCGCCAACCGACACCGAGATGGTTACGCTCACGCTGCTCAGTTTTTCCGCCAGCGCTTCGGCAATTTTCTTCTCTTTGCGCTGCCGCTGGAATTTTTGACGCTTTTCTTCTTCCAGCATCCGTACATAGTTCGGTTTGGCCGGGTAGGCAATCTTTTTGGGGATCAGGTAGTTGCGAGCGAAGCCCGGCTTCACCTTGACAATTTCTCCGCTCTTCCCCAGGTTCTGGTAATCTTCTCTTAATATTATTTTCATGATCATCCTCGCTTCAATTGTTAACGCTGAATGTCTGACACAAAGGGAAGCAGTGCGAGATGCCGGGCTCTCTTAATTGCTTCGGCGAGTTGACGCTGCTGCTGAACATTATTACCGGAGGTGCGGCGGGGCACAATTTTTCCCTGCTCTGTTAAATAGCGAACCAACAATTTGGTGTCCCGGAAATCAACATAAAGGATTCCGTTCTCACTCAAGCGGCTCACGCGTTTTTTTCTTGGTCTTAACACGATAATTCCCCTTTATTTTTTAATTTATTCCGCATCTTTTTTTTCAGGTTCTTCGGCCTCGGGCGCCTTGGGAGCGGTTTCTGCCGGGGCGGTTTCCTTTACTTCACCGGCTTCGGGCGCCTTGGCAGCGGTTTCTGCCGGGGCGGTTTCCTTTGCTTCCCCGGCTTCGGGCGCCTTGGCAGCGGTTTCTGCCGGGGCGGTTTCCTTTGCTTCCCCGGCAACTGCGACCCGGGGAGCTTTTTCTACCGGGGTGCTTTCAGAAGCGGTTGCGGTTTCCGCTGCTGCGCTCCTGGCCTTAACCGGGGCTTCTCGTCGCGCCGGAGCAGGCCTTGGCCCCCGGGAACCTGCGTTATCCGGCCGATCGCCGTAGCGGGTCGCACCGGATTTCATCCGCTTGGCGTCAATCTCCCGCTGGATTAATTCTTCCTTGGTCACTACATAAGTTAAATAACGCAACACGCGGTCGTTCAGGCGGAACTCGTTTTCCAAAATTTGGGGAATATTCAGGCGGCTGTTGGCAGTGTATTCGATTTCTACATAGTAGCCGCTGGTGCGTTTGCGGATCGGATAAGCAAGGCGACGCTTACCCCAGGGATTATGGCGTTTAATTTCACCGCCATGGTCTTCGATGAGTTGCTGAACCCGGCTGGTCACATTTTCGACCTCTTCCGGATTCTGAGCAACATCGACAATAAAGATCGTGCAATAGAGCTTTTCCATACACTCTCCTTCGGTCTTTACGGCCCCACAGGGTGGGGCAGGATTGATGGATACAGTAACTATAAACTAATTTTAGCGGCGCAAAGATAACATTGCGCCGCTGTCAAAACAAATCGAAATGATTTTTTTCTCAGATCAGCAAAGGGGCGATTACCAACGAAACCACGCTCATCAGCTTGATCAGGATGTTCAGCGAAGGACCGGAAGTGTCTTTGAAGGGGTCGCCCACCGTATCGCCCACAACCGCGGCTTTATGGGGATCGGAGCCTTTGTAGTATTTTTGGCCGTCAATCTCGATACCCTCTTCGAACATTTTTTTAGCGTTGTCCCAGGCGCCGCCGGCGTTGGCCTGGAAAATAGCCATCAGCACACCGGTAACGGTGACGCCGGCCAGGAGTCCGCCCAGCATCTCGGCGCCGCCGGAGAAACCGATCACCACCGGCACAATCACTGCTAACAGACCCGGTAGAACCATTTCCCGGATTGCCGCTTTGGTGGAAATTTCCACGCACTTGCCGTATTCCGCTTTGCCGTCTGCGGCGTCAAAGGTCGCCTGATCTTCTTTCGACCAGTCTTTGTACTCTTTGTTTTCATTCTTGTGCATCACCGCCAGGGCGGCTTTAAGAGCCGGGATGTCTTTGAACTGCCGGCGCACTTCCTGGATCATCGACATGGCGGCGCGGCCAACCGCCTGCATAGCCATGGAAGAGAAAAGGAACGGGAGCATTCCGCCCAGGAACAAACCGGCCATCACTTTAGCCTTAGAAATATCGATGGAGGGAATTTTTGTGGTGGCCATGAATGCGGTAAAAAGCGCTAAAGCGGTCAGGGCGGCCGAACCGATGGCAAACCCTTTTCCGATAGCGGCGGTGGTGTTGCCTACCGCATCAAGTTTATCGGTGCGGGCGCGCACCTCTTTGGGCAGGTCCGACATCTCGGCAATACCGCCGGCGTTATCGGAGATCGGCCCATAGGCGTCCACAGCCAACTGGATGCCGGTATTGGAGAGCATCCCTACCGCAGCAATGGCAATTCCGTATAAGCCGCCAAAAGTATAAGCGCCGATAATAGCAGCGGCAAGAACAATGATTGGCAGGGCGGTAGAACGCATCCCCACCCCCAGTCCGGCAATAATATTGGTGGCCGAGCCGGTTAAGGATTGCCGGGCAATTTCCACCACGGGACGTTTCCCCAGGCCGGTATAGTATTCGGTAATTAAACCGATTAACACACCGGAGACCAAACCAATAATAGTGGCCCAGAATACCCCCATAGCCGAAAATTGGTGCCCGTTGAATTCCCAGCTTTCCGGGAGCAATCCGTTAATGATAAAATAGGAGGCAATGATCATGACGATTGAAGAACCGAATTCCCCTTTGTTTAAAGCAGCCTGGGGATCTCCGCCTTCTTTAACCCGCACAAAAAAGGTTCCCAGGATGGACATGATGATTCCCACACCCGCCAGGGCCAGGGGAAGCAATACGGCCGCCATACCGTTTAACATGGTATCGGCCTGGACAAAGCTGGCGGAGCCCAGAAAGACGGCGCCCAAAACCATGGTGCCGATAATCGAGCCGACATACGATTCAAACAAGTCGGCGCCCATCCCCGCTACATCGCCGACGTTGTCGCCCACGTTATCGGCAATGGTTGCCGGGTTTAAGGGGTGGTCTTCCGGGATACCGGCTTCGACTTTGCCCACCAGGTCCGCACCGACATCCGCGGCTTTGGTGTAAATTCCCCCGCCGACGCGGGCAAACAAAGCAATGGAAGATGCTCCGAATGAAAACCCGGTAATCACGGTGATCACCTTGTGCGGGTCTGCCGGCCAGAGGCTGCTGTAAACCAGGAAGAGCACGCTCAGACCCAACACTCCCAAACCAACTACCCCCATGCCCATCACAGAACCACCGGCAAAGGCAATTTCCAGCGCCGGGGCAAGACCGGTGCGGGCGGCGTTGGTAGTGCGCACATTGGCTTTGGTCGCTACACGCATCCCGATAAAACCTGCCAGTGTGGAGCACAGCGCCCCCATGATAAAGGAAACCGCCACCAGCGAGCTGGACGCCTTGGCATCGGCGCTAACTCCCAGGAGGATGGCTACCACAACAACAAATACTGCCAGAACACGATATTCGGCCTTCAGAAAAGCCATCGCTCCGTCGGCAATATACACGGAAATGCGTTTCATTCGCTCCGTTCCGGGATCTTGCTTGGAAACCCAGGAGGATTTCCACAGGGTATACAACAACCCGACCACACCTGCAGCAATACTCAGATAAATCAGTAAATCAGCACTCAATTGAAGACCTCCTTCTTATGTTGAACTATCCAGGATATGTTTATTGAATTGGTTCATCGTCGGGCCAAGGCCCGAAACCACAAAAGACTCCGCTGCGTCAGCAGCAAAGGAAATAACGAATGGCAAATCTTTTTTTTCTGATGAGGAAAAGGGGGACAAGACATGATTGACCGCAGAGTGGAACGAGTTTCCGATACCTATCCGCAGCCGCGGTATCTGTTGTGTTTTTAGGTTTTCGATAATGGATTTGAGACCTTTTTGGCCGGCGGCGCTTCCATCCGGGCGCAGGCGGATCGTCCCAAAGGGTAAGTGAAAATCATCGACCACGATAAGCATCGTGGAGTAATCATCCAGCTTGTAGAAGGAGGCAAGTGCTTGAACCGCTGTTCCGCTCAGGTTCATATAGGTTGTCGGTTTTATCAACAAAACGGGTTTATTGTCGATATGAATTTTCGTCTGAACTGCTGCATACTTTGCGCTGCGAAATGCGGCCTGATTACGCCGCGCCAGTTCATCCAGCACCATAAACCCGACATTGTGACGGGTTTCCTGGTACTCTTTGCCCGGGTTTCCTAATCCGATAATAAAATGCAACCGACCAACCTGTCTCTTTGGAGGCAAGTATTGTCCTACTCTTCAGTCGAGTCGGCTTCGCCTTCGCCCTCACCGGCTTCTTCCGCTTCACCTTCACCCATGGCCGCTTCATCCAATTCACTGATAACGCGCTTGGGCAGTTCTACGGTCAGAATGGTTTCATTGGGGTCGTCAAGAATCTCAATGTTGTCAAGTTTCAAATCCCCGACATGGAATGCATCGCCAACTTCCAGCGGTTCGACATCGATTTCCAGGGTTTGCGGAATATTCGTCGGGAGACATTGCACCTGAACTTCACGAACCAGGAATTGCAGGATTCCACCTTGCTTGGCGCCCCTGGGGGTTCCCTTCAATGCCAGGGGAACCATCACAGTCAGTTTTTCACCCATGGTTACGCCCATAAAATCGGCGTGGATCGGCTTCTCCGAAACCGGATGGTATTGAACTTCCTTCAGAACGCATTTTAAAGGTGTTTTGCTTCCTTCAATCTGTAAATCGACCAGGCCGTGACCGCGCGCCAAAAAATAGCCCAGGTTGCGCAGGTTAAACAGCAGGGATTCGGCCGGTTTGCCGTGCGAATAAAAGACTCCGGGCACCCATCCTTCTCGACGAAATTTTTTAGCGGCGCGAGTGCCGACTTCTTCACGTTTACGTGCTTCAATGGTTACAGCGGACATACTATCTCCTTACTTACTGATCTCTAAATTAAAAAAATGCAAGCAGAATTCTCTACTTGCACCCCGGTAATCGGAAGATTAGCTGGGGTGCTAGGATTCGAACCTAGGAATGCCGGGACCAAAACCCGGTGCCTTACCACTTGGCTACACCCCAGTCAAACGTTCGAGATTAAATTCTCAAAAACGAGCGAAAATATAATACCCGACCCCAACCTTGTCAAGTTTAAAGATAAAATAAAATTTCCTCTTCTCAACTCGATCACGGGCGCATAAGAGCGCCTCAATATAACATCAATTTACGCCGTTCCACATTCAAAAAATTGTTTATTCCCGATGACTGCTCCAATGCAAAGTAGCATTCGAGATACAGAGGAGGCGACTGCGGAATAAACGTTTCTTGAACACCGGGATTATAATTTTTGATTAAATCATTGCACCACACAAAAGGAGTGTCAAGCTTCAGCTTGACAGAGAGAAATTCTACCGACGCAGCCAAACTAAAGTTGGACGCCCCGATTTCGTCGCTCCGGGTATTGCACCACACAAAAGGAGTGTCAAGCTTCAGCTCGACAGAGAGAAATTCTACCGACATAGCCAAACTAAAGTTGGACGCCCCGATTTCGTCGCTCCGGGTATTGCACCACACAAAAGGAGTGTCAAGCTTCAGCTTGACAGAAAGAAATTCTTCCGACGCTGCCAAACTAAAGTTGGACGCTCCTAACCCGTTGCCCAACGTTCGCAAACACCATAACTCGAGATACGGCCCATAAAGGGTGTCTTTCCCCGGTTCCTGTCCACGATTATTTTTGAAATTTGTCTTTCCCCTAAAAATTTAGTAAAATCGCCTCGCACCGATCTTTAAATAATGATGAACCGGCTTGGAGGCAAGCGCAGGTCCTGCAAAGGACTGGTTGTTTGAGGTTGCTAAATGAGTGAAGAGAATTCCGCACATTCTAAAAAGTCCCCCAAAATCGGCAACGAGGACCTGGCCCTTTATCTCCGCATCATTTCCTATTTACGCCCTTATATCCCGCACATCGTGCTGGTTCTAATCTTCAACTTTCTTTTTGTTATTTTCAACACCCTTTCGGTGTGGATGGTTGCCCCGGTAATCTCCGCTCTTTTTAAGGAACAGCCGCAGCAGGAACAGGTGCTCGAAGAGGAGCCGCTCCAAACTGAAACCCCCTCCCCTGCCCCGTTTAATCTCAATGCCTGGCTAAAACACCAGGTCGGGCGGTTTTTAGAACAGGGGGACCGGGTGGAAACCCTGAAGCTGCTCTGCCTGTTCATTGTCTTTACCTTTTTGCTGAAAAACTTTTTTGCCTACCTGGAATTTTATTGGGTGAGCTACGTGGAGCAAAAGGTAGTGAAAAACCTGCGCGAGGAGGTCTACCGGCACGTCTTGCAGCAATCGTTGAGTTTCTTCGACCGTCATGACACCGGCGGCATTATATCGCGGATCACCAACGATATTAACCAGGTGAATGTAGCGGTCAACCGCAGTTTCACTAAAATCATCCGCGATCCGGTATTGATCATCCTGTTTGTCGTCCTGCTCTTCAGCATTAGTTGGCAACTCTCCCTGGTGGCATTAATCGTCTTTCCGCTCAGCACGGTGGTCATCCAACGGATTGGCAAAAGTTTACGGCGGAAAAGCCGCCGGGTGCAGGAGCGCATATCAGACATCACCGGCCTGCTGCAGGAGACCATCTCCGGAATTAAAGTGGTGAAGGCCTTTGCTATGGAAGACTACGAGGATGAAAAATTCAAACACTATTCCGAGCGGCATTTCCGGGCTATTTTGCGCAGGGTGCGCCTACACCGGCTCTCCTCGCCGCTCTCCGAATCCCTGGGTGTCGGGGTGATGGCCAGCGTGCTCTGGTTCGGCGGGAGTCTGGTTCTGGAAGGCCAGTTGCTCAGTTCGGAAGATTTCATCCGCTTTGTAATTCTGCTCTTTGCCATGATGGACCCCATCAAAAGTCTGGGCGACCTGAACAACAACATCCAAATTGCCCTGGCCTCGGGAAAGCGCATCTTTGATCTGCTCGATACGCCCATCGAAATTTCCGATAAACCAAACGCGCTGGCGAAGAAAACTTTCCAGCGGGATATTTGTTTTGAGGAAGTATATTTCCGCTACGACACCAGTTCCGATTGGGTAATAAAAGATTTCACCCTGCGCATCAAAAAACACCAGAAGATTGCCTTTGTGGGCAGTTCCGGGGCCGGCAAGACCACTATTTTAAGCCTGCTGCCCCGCTTTTACGAACCGCAAAAAGGGCGCATCCTCATTGACGGCCTGGACATCCGCGATCTTAAACTTGCCGATCTGCGCCGGCTGATGGGAATCGTCACCCAGGAAGTGGTGTTGTTTAACGACACCATCGCCCGGAACATCGCCTACGGAAAAGGGGAGTTCAGCATGGAGCAGGTTGAACATGCAGCGCGATTAGCGAACGCTTATGAATTTATCACCAAAATGCCCAGGGGCTTTGACACGGTGATCGGCGAACGCGGGATGCTGCTCTCCGGGGGACAAAGGCAGCGGATTTCCATTGCCCGGGCCATTCTGAAAAACCCGCCCATCCTCATTTTCGACGAAGCCACCTCTTCCCTGGATTCCGAATCGGAATTCTTAATCCAGGAAGCAATTGAGAACCTGATGAAAGACCGCACCGTATTGATTATCGCCCACCGTCTTTCTTCGATCATAAAGTCGGACATCATTGTGGTGATGGAAAACGGGGAAATCGTCGATCAGGGTTCCAACAAAGAACTGCTGGAACGCTCCGAACGTTATCGCCATCTCTATAAATTGCAATTTGCCAATTCCACCTCCGAGACAAATTAGAAGCCGGTAAAAACGCTTATGGATACCACAACTCAAAAACCGCTTTCCATTTTTTTTATGAACAGCGTCAGTGAGGATAGCTGGGGCGGAGGCGAGAAATGGATGCTCACCGCAGCCAAAGGTTTACGGGATCGCGGCCACACCATTTACTTTGCCGGGCGGCGGAATTCCATTTTTCTGGCAAATTGCGCCGAAGCCGGCTTCCCGGTCTACCCGATGAACATCAAAAGTGATTTTGGGCCGGTAAACATCTTTAAACTGGCGGCGTTTTATCGCCGCAACCGAATTGATGTAGTCATAGCCAACTTCAACAAGGATGTTCGATTGACCGGCATTGCCCGCTGGCTCTATCCCCGGCCGGCTCTGCTGGCCCGCTCCGGGCTGGCCATTTTGCCCAACAACTGGAAATACCGGCTCACCTACAAGCGCCTGGTCGATGGCATCATCACCAACACCCGGGCCATCAAGGAAACTTACCTGCGTTACCAATGGCTGGAGGAGCCGTTCATCCGGGTAATTTACAACGGAATTGACACCAGCGTGGAGATTAAGGTGGATCGCGAGCAACTCCGGCAGGAGTTTGATCTTCCCGAAGAGGGGCCGGTGATTACCTCCGTGGGCCGCCTGACGCCGCAGAAGCAGCAGGAGCTTTTCCTGGAGGTCGCCCAGAACATTCACAAGGAGTGGCCAGAAGCTGTTTTCATCATCGTGGGGGAAGGCGAACTGCGCGACAACCTGAAACGATACGCCAACGAACTGGGCGTGCTCGACAACCTCTACATGGTCGGCCATCAGAATGATGTCAACCGCTTTTACGCTTATAGCGACATCGTTTTGCTCACCTCGGAAGTGGAAGGCCTGCCCAACGTGGTGATGGAAGCCATGCTGGCCGGAAAACCGGTGGTCGCCTTCGATGTCGGGGGAATCCGGGAGCTGATCACCTCCGAAAAAACCGGCATCATTGTGCCGCCCAACGACATCTACCTGATGACCCAACGCACCCTGGAGCTGTTAATGCGCCCGGATTTGCGCGCTTCCATCGGCAAAGCCGCCCGGGAGTACATCAAAGAACACTTTTCTCTTGATAAAATGATCCGAAACCTGGAAATTTACCTGGATGAAATCATCACCCGCCGGGCCGCCGGCAAATAGGGCCCGGCAGATGATTTACTTTGACGCAGAATAACACGGATTATTTTGATTCTCGCTGATAAGTTCCCCGGGTTATTCGGTTTGTAGTTGGAATAGCCCTGCTGTCGCTGATAAAACTTTGCATTCTGCTTCACACAAACAGGCCAGACAAATACCCTGAGATTGACGTCACGCCAGGAGATTGAAGATAATTGTAAAAGATAGACGCTTTGCGTTTTTTGCGGCTTTACGTGAGGTATTTCCGTTTTTCTCCGCAGTAAGAGACCCGCATTTCCTGCCGTTCCAAGCTTTATGTGCAGCGGGGATCGCCGGAAAAGCGCACCACTCCCTGCCGCGCTTGTAAGCCGCATTCGATACCAGAGGGGGCAACACTGTGAAGATCAGAGAAGAGGAATTTTATCACTCCCGGATTACCGATTGGCCGGAGGGGGAGCGTCCCCGGGAAAAGCTGATGCAGTTAGGGCCGGAACGACTGAGCGAGGCGGAGTTGCTGGCCATTCTGCTTCGCACCGGCAGCCGCACCCAAACCGCGGTGGATTTAGCCAAGACCATCGTCACCCGCTACGGAAATTTGCAGCAACTCTCCGGAATGGACTACCGGGAGTTTTTCCGCTTAAAAGGCATCGGCCCGGTCAAAGCGGTTACCTTAATCGCCGCGTTTGAAATTGCCCGGCGGATTGCCTCGACCGAAACCCCGATGCGGTGGAAAGTAACCGGCCCGGACAGCATCTACCAGCGCTACGGTCCGCGGCTGACGCACCTCAAAAAGGAGATCTTTTTAATTTTGATTTTAAACAGCGCCAACATACTGATCCGGGATGTGCAGATCAGCGAAGGGATTCTGAACGCCTCGCTGGTTCATGCGCGAGAGGTGTTTAAACCGGCGATCCTGGAATCGGCGGCCAGCATCATCCTGCTGCACAACCATCCTTCCGGGGAGACCCACCCCTCCCGGGAGGACAAATCGATTACCCAAACGCTGGTGCAGGCAGGCAAGTTGTTAAACATCCCGGTGCTCGACCACCTGATCATCGGCGTCGCCGGCTACTTCAGTTTCCGGGAAGCCAATCTCATCGAAGGGGATTAAAGCATGGCCAAGAGCAAGCGGGTGTTCACTTGCCAGTCCTGCGGTTTTCAATCGCCCAAATGGCAAGGGCGCTGCCCGGAGTGCAGCGAATGGAACACCTTTATCGAGGAGCAGGTTGCCGCCTCCGCTTCCAAGCAGTCCGCCAAACCGCCCCAATCGCAGCCGACCCCCCTGGGGGACATAGCCGCTACCAGGCCCGAGGAGCGCATCTCCACCGGCGTCCCGGAATTCGACCGGGTGCTGGGCGGGGGACTCTTCCCCGCCTCGGTAATTTTGCTGGCCGGGGAACCGGGGATCGGTAAATCCACCCTGCTGCTCCAGGTGCTGCTCTCGCTGCAGGCCTCCGGCAAAAAGGCGCTCTACATCACCGGGGAGGAGTCTTTGCAGCAGGTGCGCAACCGGGCCGTACGCCTGCCCCAGAATGACGACTCGCTGCTGATCCTCTCCGAAACCGTGCTGCCGGATATTCTCTACCACATCGAAAAAGTCGAGCCGGAAGTGGTGGTGATGGATTCGGTGCAGTCGATGTATCACCCCGATCTGTCCGGCTCGCCCGGCAATCTCAGCCAGGTGCGGGAATGCACCGCCCAACTGTTTACCAGCGCCAAAACGCGCGGATTTACCCTGATTTTAATCGGCCACGTCACCAAAGAAGGCTCCGTGGCCGGCCCCAAGACGCTGGAGCACCTGGTCGATGTGGTGATTTCCTTCGAGAGCAAC
>JAJRYW010000398.1 GCA_024275555.1 Calditrichota bacterium
ACTTCCGCCATCTCCATGAAATGAAACATGACGAATCGTTTTATCACCTGGTGGCCTGGAATTACATGCCGGCTTCGGGCAGTTCCATCATCCATCCCCACCTCCAGGTATTCCCAAGTTCCTTTGCGCCGAATCGGTTGCGGGAAGAACTTGAAGCCGCTAAAATTTATATGCACAGAACGGGAACAAACTACTGGGATGACCTGGTACAGGTCGAAAAAGAAAATCGCCATCGTTTTCTTGGAGAAATCGGTCGCACGACATGGCTCAGCGTCTTTGCTCCATTGGGATCCGTGGGAGATGTGATCGCCATGGTAGATGACGTACGATCCACGCTCGAACTCACCGGCGAGGATCTTATTGATCTGGCGACGGGTCTTACTAAATTAATGGCCGCCTATGACCGGATGGGAATCTACAACTTTAACATGAGCTTTTTTGCGGGTTAACAAAAGGATGATCACGCACGCTTTCATCTGGTATTCTCACCGCGAATTTATTTTAACCCGGCCATCGGCACCCCGGACGTGGCCGCCCTGGGCCGCCTGTTCGGAGAAAGCGTCTGTATGGCATTTCCGGAAGAAATTAATCGGATGCTGAAACCAGAATTTCGTACTTAATAATTTCAATAAGTTATGAGGTCAAAATTCGAGAATTTTGACTTTTTACGAGATTGTCAACTATGAATCCAAGATTGTCTTCATCGTTGCCCCGTCAATGTTGCCGCCGCTGAGAATAATGCCGGCACGGCCCCGGGGCTTGATTTCTCCACTCAAAAGGGCTGCCACACCGAGAGCCCCCGATGGCTCCACCACCAGTTTCATACGGTAAAATAAAAATTTTACCGCCTCGATAATGGCGTTTTCCGACACCGTTTTCATATCAGCGACATATTCCAGCACCAGGGGAAATGTAATCTTTCCCAGGGAGGGTGTTCGGGTCCCATCGGCGATGGTTGGCGGATTGGTCACCGTGTGCAATATACCACTATGAAAAGATTTGGCGGCATCGTCGGCGGATTTCGGCTCGATGCCGATAACTCGGCAGTTTGGGGCCATTGTACGGGCTGCAACGGCACAGCCGCTCAACAATCCGCCCCCGCCGCAGGGTACCATTAAGCTATCCAGGGAATTAAGCTCGTCGAACAGCTCCAGGGCGGCAGTCCCCTGACCGGCAACGATGTCCATATGATCATAGGGGGGAACCAACGTGTAGCCATGCCGGTTCGCGAGATCCTGCGAGACCTTTTCGCGGGAGGTTTCACCGGGGTCATATCCGATCACCGAGGCACCGTAGGCCTCGGTAGCGGTACGCTTGATCACCGGTGCATCATCCGGCATGACGACGATTGTTTTAATTCCGAGCAAACGGCCTACCAGGGCGACCGCCTGGGCATGGTTGCCGGATGAGTGGGTGATAACGCCCCTGCTTTTTTGATCAGCCGTCAGTCGGGACATGGCATTGTACGCACCGCGAAACTTAAAGGCTCCCATCCGCTGAAAATTTTCACATTTTAAAAAGATTTCCGCACCGGTAAGTTGGCTCAATGTCCGAGAGGTCATGACGGGGGTCTTGTGGGCGTGGCCCTCTATCCTCTTTTGAGCGGCCTTTACTAAATAGAACATATCATTATGTTTCATCGCTGTCTTCATGAAATTAACCATAATTGTAAAAAAATGCTTAGTGTTAATTGTGCGTGGTTTGTTGTCCGTTCTAAAAAAATGAGGAATCTTTATAGCGGTGGGGTTTATCCCCACAAACTCTCAAATAAGCTTTTTAGCATAGGGTAGTCTACACTTTTCTCTTTTGCAACGGGCCATTTGATAACGAACAACCAACGCTGCGGTTACCATTCCGACGGCGGCAGTTCTTCCCACGGATAACGATCGTTTTTGATCAATGCCCAGTAAAGATCCCCGGAATTTCTCCATGGGTCCAGGACCATCCCTTTTTCAAAAACCTGGCTCCTGGTGGTGATAACCACACTGTTGTGTTCCCGTAATTCACTGCCGCGGTGCGCCACTCCCCAGTGAAGCTGATAGGTTCTCAAATCCAGCGATTGGAGCCGTTTAAGAAGATCTTCCGTCCAGTGGTAACATAGACCACGTTCCTTTAACCCCACCCGGATCAGCACATTGTGTAAAACCGCCGGGCGAACCAGCTGGTATTCTTCTGCCAGCTGCTTGGAGTAAGTTATGGCTGTCTCCGCCACCTGTCGGGCTTCAAGTAAATCCGCCTGCTGGTTGAGGGCCACCAGGTCATCCTGCAATGAAGCAATTTTTTCCCAGTATGCCTCTGCTTCGCGGCTGTTTTGCGCGTTCCAGCTTTCCGGACTAACCTGGCTGTTCTGATGAGCGCTTACGCAGGCACTTAAAAAGATCACAAATAGCAGTAAAATAAGCGTCTCGGAATTTCTATAACCTACTGAGAATATAGAAGTTTTCTGGGCCATCTAAATTTGCCTCGGAAATGGAATATTCCAATTGGGGCGAAGCCCCTATGTTTATTTAGTGTGTATTCCTTTCCAACAATTTTTTTCGAATTCCGTATTCTTTATATGTTTAGCCACAGACCCACACAGACCCACACAGACAAACACAGACGGTACAATCATTGATAAAAAAATTGTCCATGTGTGTCTGTGTATGTCCGTGGCTATTTTGACTATCCAAAGATTCCGCCCCCCGAATTCAAAAATCACTCACAACTCTATTCCCATCGCGACAAACTCTTTTTCAATCAAGGCCTCCCATCCGCGATTTGCTTTGGGATTGGCGGGACTGGGATGAGTGATTCGCCCGAGGGTCACATCGATATCGGACAATGCAATGCGGGCGCGTTCTTTCGCAAACAGCCCCACACCAATCACATAACGGGGGGCAAGCAGTTCAATGGTGCGGCGCAACGCCCGGTCGCAAATTTCTAACAGAGGCTTGCGTTCGCCGGCCCGCAGTTGATTGGGTGTGCGGTTGCGGCCGCCGGCTTCAATGAACATAAGAGGGCAATAGTTGGCAACAAAAAACCGAGAGAAAAAATTTGTCGGGGTTTTAAATGTTTTTTGTGCCCATCCCCATAATCGCCTGCCGCTGACTTCACTGCGGGTGCATTTGAAACCCGTAACCGGTCGCTTCGGGTGCATTTGTGCCGGTGCGCCGACCGGGGCTTCAATATTCAGCCAATCTCTGACTGCCGTTACTTCGCCGAACGGTACGCCGGTTTGGGCCATACCCCAGGGCCCGGGATTCATTCCGATCAGAACAATTTCCTTGGGTGACTTTGCATAGAGCTGTAGATATTTGACATATGAAGCACGGGCATATACCAGGGGGTTGTAAACGCAGCTGACCGGAGCGTCAAATCGTAGTGGCTTCAATTCGTCCAATAAATCATCAATGATGGCTTCCTGTTCTGTCTGCATCAGTTTCTTCCTCAATCAGACTGACCGCTTTTTTGGTCAGAGGCGGCGCTTATAACTAATCAGCGATATTTGTATTCATTACTCCTTTAATACAGCACTGACCATCGCAGACCAATCAGCAAAAGCATTAATCCAGCAACCTGCACCAGGTGATAGATCCCGTTGTGGTCAAACTGCCAGATGAATG
>JAJRYW010000399.1 GCA_024275555.1 Calditrichota bacterium
ATTTGATACAGCAGGAGCAGGTGGTCGTAGCTCAGGTTGATGTTGTATTTCAGATTGCACTGCTGCAGGAAGCTGTCTGCAATGGCCGGAAAAGCAACCGAGACCTTCTGCTGACCTTCCGAGCCATTTTCCCCGGGTTGGTGCAGAGCCAGAAAAGACTCCGTTTCGCTGAAAAAGGTGCGCAGTTTTAAGCTCTGGGTATTCGGCACGTTGCTTTTTTTAAGAAACACCGGGGGCACGCTGGCTTTGGCGGCTTCCCGTTCGGCCGCTAATTCCTGGTCGGTTTTCTGGATGGCAAATTTAAACGGGGCAATAATTTCCCTGGGGGCAATACTGCCGATGGTAAGGTTGCTGTATTCGAAGGGACGTTCGGTGGGCAGCATCCACACCACAAACAAGATCAGGATGGCGGCATAAACCAGCTTGATCAGCAGATCGTCCAGCCGAAAACCCCAAACTTGATGGGACTCCAGGTATTCCTGGAACGGCATCCGGCGATTCATTTTCTTATTCATTTGCAGGTACTCATGAGTTCCATTCGCATGATGATTCTTCGGCGCTGCCTCTAATTATCGATGTAGTACTCGAAATCGTTATCAGGCCGGGAATTTGGGGTGAAAATTCTGAAATTCAAACTAAAAAAAGAGGGGTATCCAAAACAGGTCGATAAGCCGAATTCTGTATTCCGGCGAGCCGGAATGGCGATCATTTATCTGATGCGGCCTACCCGGGAGTCTCTCCCACCAGGTGGGACACGAAGCGAGCCGCTTCGCTTTCTTTCGAAAATCCTCCTCTATTTGGCCTTGCTCCGGGTGGGGTTTATCCGGCCCGGGCGTTGCCGCCATTCTAAAGAATGCCTTTTCTCAAAGGCCGGCCGGTGGGCTCTTACCCCGCCTTTTCACCCTTACCCCGGCAAGCCGGGGCGGTATGGTTTCTGTGACACTTTCCGTCTTGCCGGCCTTGCGTCCGGCAAGCCCCGGATTCTCTCCGGGCGCCCTGCTCTGTGGAGTTCGGACTTTCCTCCCCGGGCGCATCGCCCGAGGCGATCGCCTGACCTGTTCCGAATACCCCGGTGTATTGTAATCGTTGGCAGCGTTTAAGTTCCGGGATTAACCCTCGGTCCAGACTAAGATGACCCCGCAATGCTCACAAAAGTTGAGCCGGTCGGTCCGGCGTATTTCTACAATCCGCTGGGGGGGGAGCACCGAGTAGCAGTTGCCGCAGGAACCCCGGCTGATTGCCGCCACGGCCCTGCCGCCGTTGGCCCGGCGGATGCGCTCATACTGGCGGGCGTAGCGATCATCCAGCTCTTTCAGGATTTCGTTCCGTTGACCGATTAACTTCGCTTCCTCGGTTTTGGTGTGCTGGTTAATCTCCTCCAGCTCGATGCGGTTCTCTTTGAGTTGCTCTTCCAGTTTCTTGATCTCCCCGGATAGCTCGGTTGCCTCTTTTTTCAACTCGTCCTCGTCTTCCAGGGTCTGGATAATCTTGCTCTCTAAGTTTTCAATCTCGACTTTCTTGGTGTCGATCTCCAGGGAGATGGCGTCATACTCCTTGTTGTTCTTCACCCGGTAGAGTTGATCCTCATATTTTTTGAGCAATTCCTTGCTGGCCTCGACCTCTTTCTCGAACATCTTCCGATCGGATTGCAGTTTGCTCATTTTCTCTTTCAACTCACTGGCAATGCTTCGCTTCTCTTCCAGGTCAGTCGTTAAGTGTTCTATGAGGGTAGGCAAATCCCCGCGCTGTAATTCCAATTGGTTTAACCGGGTGTCCAGCTCCTGAAGACGTACTAAGTTGCTGACCAATTTTTTCACGATAATTCCTCCTAACTATGCAGTGTATATGTTATATATTTCTCTCTAAACGAAGAAAGGGTGCACTCCCAATTGTTGTGCACCCTTCCTTTGCTTAGAAATTTTATCGAGTTGCAAAGTAATATTTTTTCAACCCGCAAATGTGATCTTCTGTCAATCAATGAAACACTCCTATAAACTTGTGGGCCCAGCAGGACTCGAACCTGCGACCAGCCGATTATGAGTCGGCTGCTCTAACCAACTGAGCTATGGGCCCGAACGAACAAGAAATTTAGAGACAGGCGGTGCAAAAATCAAGCGCTTCTTAAAGTCGAAAAAAGAATGAAACTGAATCGGCGTTCTCTTCTTTCTCTTTACCCTGAAATATATATCGTTCCCCGGGTTACGGGGTTTAGCTCTCCCCGCTTTTTATGGTTGCAATTGAGAAATATTCTCCGGACTTTAATTGCCTCGATCAGTGAATTGCGTTTTATTTAACCCGTAAGTAAAAATGTGTGATCTCTGCAAACGATAAAGTAGTTACTTCGGAGGCGCTATGCGTTCCATGAGAATCGGGCTGGCCCAGATAAACCTTACCGTGGGGGACCTGTCCGGCAATGTCGAAAAAATTATTGATTACATCTCCCGCGCCCAAAAACAAGCCTGTGATATTGTGGCCTTTCCGGAACTGGCCATTACCGGCTACCCGGCGGAAGACCTGCTGCTGCGGCCGGAGTTTATCCGGGACAACCTGGCCGGATTGCAGAAATTGCTCCCGCATAGTAAAGATATGATGGTCCTGGTGGGCTTTGTCGACAAAGAAGACGACATTTACAACGCCGCCGCACTGCTTTATCAGCAAAAAATAGCCGGGGTATACCGCAAGCAGTTTTTGCCAAATTACGGGGTCTTCGATGAAAACCGCTATTTCCAATCCGGCAATGAGTTTCCCGTGTTTGATTGGAATGGGATCAAAATCGGTGTGAACATTTGTGAGGACATCTGGTACCCCGGCGGGCCCATCCGCCAGCAAACTTTATTCGGGGAAGCGGAGATCATCATTAATATTTCCGCATCCCCCTATTCGATGGATAAAATTCAGGACCGCACCCGGATGCTCTCGGTGCGCGCCGAGGATAATGAAGTGATTTTAGCCTACGTAAATCTGGTGGGCGGACAGGATGAGCTGATTTTTGACGGCGACAGCCTGATCCTCTCCGAAGAGGGGAAGATCATGGCCAAAGCCCCCTCATTTGAAGAAGCTTTGATCATCGCCGATGTGCATCCCGACAATGTGTTTAGCAAGCGCCTCCACGATCCGCGCCGCCGCAAGGAAAAGCTGCTTCCCTCATCCAATCCGAATGTACCGGTGATCCGCCTGGACAACCCGCTCCGGGTAAAGAAAAAACCAGCGCTTACTCCCCCGGTTGCTCCGGACCTGTCCCGCATCGAAGAAATCTACCGGGCGCTCACCCTGGGCGCCCGCGATTACCTGGATAAAAATGGTTTTCGCCAGGCAATTCTGGGCCTCTCCGGCGGCGTTGATTCTGCCTTAGTCTGTGCAATTGCCGTCGACGCCCTGGGAGCGGAAAATATTCTGGCGGTCTCCATGCCCAGCGAATATTCCAGCCAATCCAGCATCGACGACGCCCGCAAGTTAGCCGAAAATTTAAAAGTGCAATTCCGGGAAATTCCCATTACCAGCTTATTCAAAGAGTACCTCGCGGTGTTAGAGCCTCATTTTAAAGATCTTCCCCGGGATGTGACCGAGGAAAATTTACAGGCGCGTATACGGGGCAACATATTGATGGCTTTCTCCAATAAAACCGGGGGCCTGGTGCTGACCACCGGCAATAAGAGTGAGTTCAGCACCGGCTATTGCACTTTGTACGGCGACATGGCCGGGGGATTTGCGGTCATCAAGGACGTCCCCAAACTGGTGGTGTACCAACTGTGCCGCTACCGGAATTCCCTGGCCGGTTACGACCTGATTCCGGAATCAATATTAACCAAAGCGCCCTCGGCGGAGCTGCGGCCGGATCAAAAAGACAGCGACTCCCTGCCTCCCTACGAAATCCTCGACCCGATTATTGAATTGTACGTGGAAGCGGATCATTCCGTTGATGAGATTGTCTCGCGGGGGTTTGAGCGGGATACGGTGGAGAAGGTGATTAAGCTGATCAACCTGAATGAGTATAAACGCCGCCAGGGCGCGCCGGGGATAAAAATAACCGCCCGGGCGTTTGGGAAGGACCGCCGTTTTCCCATCACCAATCGCTACCGTTCCCGGTAACTATATTATTGGTTAATCTTATTATCTTTCCTCATCAATGCCAAATATGTGTTGAATTTAATTTGACGCAGAAATTCGCTGATTAAACGGATTTTCGCTGAAAACAACTTAGCCCCTTTCGGGGTCTTAATCGACAATCTTTTGTCGATTTGTTCTGTCGAAGACAGCTTACTTTTGCACCGAAGTGTACAAAAGTACTTAGTTTCTGACCCTAAGCAATATTGCCACAGAGCTTACTGAAGAATATAAAGGGTTGCCAAAATCCGATCATCTTAATTTACTCCAACATTGGCTGCGAAATCAGTGTTCTTCAGCGTTCTTCGGTGTTTTTCAGCGTCAGTTCTTTAACTCGTGATTCGCATCATCAAGATAGTGGTAGGAGCGGTTCCGCCAATCATACCGCCGCCAGCGGTTCCGGAAAATTTGCAGCCATACAGCCCCTTCCCGGTCGGTGCGATGGGTTTCTACCCGGTAGGCCTCCAGCAAATTCAAAACTTTGGAAGCCGGGTGACCGAAATGGTTGTGCTCGCCCACCGAGATGGTCGCCAGGCGGGGCGATATCAATCTTAAAAAATCTTCCGATGTCGAAGATGAACTGCCGTGGTGCCCCACCTTCAGAAATTGACTTTCCAACAACTTACCCCAGCGCCGGGAATAGGATTCTGCCTCACTCTCAGCATCGCCGGTAAAAAGCATGGACTGGTCGATATGCCGGATTTGCAGAATCAAAGAGCGGTTGTTGATTTCCGATCCGCTCCAGTGTTCCTCATTTTCCACCGGCCCGGGAGAGGGGCCAAAGAGATATGCCCGGGTCTGTTTGTCGATCACCACCCGGTCGCCGCCGGCCGCCAACCGATAGGGGATCCGGTGCGCCTCTAACGTTTTCAGCAGCGAATCCTGCCAGAAATATTCACCGGGGACCAAAGGCAGATAAACCGAGTCGATCCGAACCGCCCCGGCTAATTCGAAGAAGCCGCCAATGTGATCATTGTGGGGATGGGTGAGAAAGACTTTGTTTAAATGGCGGTAACCGAGGCGGTAGAGCGCCGGCAGAATCGCAGAGCGGGTGGAGTTCCATTGGTCATCACTGGGGCCGGCGTCAATCAGAACCGTTTGTTGCTCCGGCGTGCTCAGCAGCGCGGCGTCTCCTTGCCCTACGTCCAGCACAATCAGGTTAAACAGCGGCGGCGTCAAGGCGGCCGAGGTGAGTAGAAAGACGGTCAGGACAAGTGAGGCGATAGTCAGCCATTTGCGCAAAATGATGTGGTGAAGATTGAAAACCAGCAGAATCAGTAGGAAATAGAGGATCACCCGGGGCAAATCGACATTTAAGATTTCCAGGTAAGCCCCGGGAAGATGGGCGCTCCAGGAGACAAAGCGAGTCAGTAAGTTAATAAGCATCGTCAGGAAATCGGCGACGGCCAGGGCCAGGCTGTCGCTCCAGAAACTGAGCGCCAGGAACAAAAACCCTCCCCCCACCAAAACGCCGATATAGGGGATAATGACAATATTGATCAACAGGGCAATAAAGGAGATTTTGTAGAAATAGTACATGGTTAACGGCGCTGTGCCGACCTGGGCGGAAAAGGACACCAGGAAAGGAATCAGGATAAACTTCCGGAGCCGCTGGCGGGTATCCGGGTTTTTGAGAAAGCCCGGCAGCCGTTCCCCGGCCGGCTCTAACTTCTGATAAAAATAAAGAATGCTGAGCACCGCAATAAAAGAAAACTGGAATCCTACCCAGAAAAGCTGTTGGGGCGCGGCCAGCAGGATGATGAACATGGCGGCAAACAGGATGTTGTACACCTCAACCTTTCGTTCAAAGTTTAAGGCCAGGAGAAACAGCGCGGCCATCAGGGTAGCCCGCGCCACCGGGGGCTGCGCCCCGGTGAGCAGCATGTAGAGGGTCAGCAGGATGATCAGCAGCACATTCCGTTTTTTGAAATAGATGGGCAAGAACGAGAGCAACAAATAGCCGATCACCGCGACAAAACCGACATGCAGCCCGCTGATGGCCAAGACGTGCATCACCCCGGCGTTTTGAAAGTTTTGCAGGACTTCCCGGTCCAGGCCCTCTCTCCGGCCAAGCAAGAGCGCTTTTAGGAAGCCGGCGGCTTCCGGGGCAAAGTAGTGGTCGAATTGCCGGGTCAGCCGGTTCCGGAGTAGGGCCAAAAACTGCCCGGGCGTTTTCCCTGCCGCTTGTGAGGGCAACAGGTGAATCTGCCCCGGGTCCGTCACATAGCAGGTTGCCGTAACGCCCCGCCAGCGCAGATACCCTCCGTAGTCGAACTGGCCGGGGTTGCGCTGCATGGGTAGAGGGAGAAGGTCAACGGTGCGGATGGTCAGTTGCTGACCCGGGAGGAGCGGCTTTTTCCAATCTTTTGGGAATGATATTTTGATGACCGCCTCCGTCGGGAGCGCGGTGTTGTCTCCGTAAAGCGTGCGGAGTGTCGCCCGGGCGGAGACTCTGCTTCGTTGCTCAATTTCCTTTATCTCCACCCGAATGGAATCGGCGTGAAGGGGAAGGTGATCCGCCAGCGGCGGGCGGAGGTGCTGCTGCTCCCAAAGATCGAAGCGGGCCCAGCCGGAAAGGAGAAACAGCCAGAGCAGCCAGTAAAACCGGAGCGGGCTTTGGGGACGATGATGTGCGTAGATCAGAAAACCGATAATCCCCGCCGCCGCAGCCAGGCAGACAACCCCGGGGGAAAGAGGCAGGGCGGCGCGGAGCAAAATCCCCAGCGCAAACGCGACGGCGATAGGCAAAAAGGGCAGACGGCCTACCCATTGATCCTGGCGCGGAAAAAGGTTCATCACAATCCCTGACAAGGCAAGTGTGGCGGCAGCGCCTTATGCTGCGGTGCAAAGATGCGCTTCCTGCATTTTTGCTTCCCGAGTGCAATCCAACCGGACGAGACAAGGCCCGTCTTTTACCGCTACGGCAAGTTCGACTTGATCTCGAAATACTGCTCGACAGTCTCCTGCATAATTTCTGCAATGGAGAGAATTTTGTCGATTCGTCCCACCCCCTGTCCGGCGGAAAAAACATTCTTATAGGAGGCTTTGCGTTTCGGATTAACCAAAAGAGCCCGGGCGGCCCGCGAGAGCGATATCCAGCGATGAATTCGCTTGCTCCGGCCTAAGACCATTTCGAGAAAGCCCGGGGCGACCCCTACTTTTTCCAGGGAGGGCGTGCGGATAAAGTTGCCCGGAAAGCCGTCTACCCGATCCGTATTTACAATGTCCTCACAAGTTGCCTTCAGGATGGCGCGTTTGTATTCTTGGGACACTTCGGCCTCCCGGGAGGCGATGAATCGGGTGCCCATGTAGACGGCGGAAGCGCCTAAGGAAAACGCCGCCGCCATCCCCCGGCCGTCCACAATGCTGCCGGCGGCAATAACGGGCAGGTTTAATTTGTCTTTCAACAGGGGGATCAACGCAAACGGCGAAATATCGCCGGCGTGGCCGCCCGCTCCGCAGGAAACCGCAATGAGCCCGTCCGCGCCCAGGTCCGCTACTTTCTGAGCATGTTCCAGCCCCACCACATCACAAAAGACTTTGACGCCTACCTGGTGGGCCAGACGAATCGTTTCTTTGGGACTCCCCAGCGAGGTGATCAGCAGGGGAACCTTTTCTTCCAACGCATATTCGATCTGCTTGTGCTGGTACTTGTTGGATTTCTGGACGATGATGTTAATGCCGAACGGCTTATCGGTTTGGGCTTTAATATCTTTGATAGCCTGGAGAAATTTTTCGGCCGGGCGAAAGTTCAGCGCCGGAAAGGTACCCATTCCGCCGGCTTCCGAGGCGCTCACAACCATCGACACGGTGCTGACTAAAAACATGGGAGCGCAAATAATGGGATAACGGATGCCAAACATATCGGTGATTTCGGTTCGGGGGGTAGCCGCATTATTCTTCATGGGCAGGCTCCTCTTCAGCTTTCTTCTTCAGGGACAGGATCAGTTTGAATTCTGCAACGGGTTCATCGCCCAAAACATCCGGCGTGGTAGCGGTAATGCGGATCTGCCGTTCCACACGTTCGCCGCTGTCAATAGCCTGGCGCACCAGGTTTTGGACGGCGCGTCCATCGCGGCAGGTGAAGAAGACATCGCCCTCGGCCCGTTTTAAAAACTGCGCCTCCAGGCTTTTGAAGATCAGGGATATTTTTTCCCCGCTTTCCATGATGAGTTTCATCGCCATTAAACCGCCCGCGGCATCCGCGCCGATGGCTAACGCCCCAAAATACATCGAGCTGAGATGATTACGGGTGCGCCTGCGCAGGGGGATTTTTATGACCGTTTCTTCAATATCAAGACGCTCGACCGACGGTCTGACCAAAAATAGCAACGGGATTTTGCGGAATGCAAAATAGCGCAGGAACAGGGTGGCCTGCCGGCTGGGGGAGAGAAGTGTTTTCAGGGGGTTCATAGCCTTCCTTTTTATAGTTATTCGGTAAAATTTGGTGTGGAAAGTTAGCATATTTTTTCGGGAAAACAATGGCTGGGAATTACAAAACGGCAAATGGCCTTTTTGGAGTAACCGGGGCCTGTCGGGCGGGCCGGCCGGCGCTGCGGCAAGGGACAACCCTAAAGACCGGATTTCTCCCGGGGCTTGCTGAAAAAAAATGACGTGTCGGGGGGCCAGGTGTTAAAAAATTCCACCACTCACCACTCACCACTCACCACTCACCACTCACCACTCACCACTCACCACTCACCACTCACCACTCACCACTCACCACTCGCCACTCACCATCAAGGGGTTTTATCAATGTAGTCTGACGAAGCGCCGGATCGGGTTGTAAAACGGAGTGATGGGGATGGGCGTAGAGTGTGGAATAAAGCCGGGCCCTATTCCACACTCTACTTCAGGGAGAACACGGTCAGAATCGTATGCGGGTCGTGGCGGCAATTGTGGCGCCGCTGGCGCTCTTGGAGCTTAATCCGCCATGGTTAATGTAGGCGAGATCCATATACCAGAAGTGCAGGTTAAGCCCCAGGCCGAAGGCAAAGGAGAAGCCCTGGCCGGTTTTATTGCTAATGCCGGTGCGGATAGGAAGCAGGGGAATCCCGGTGTATTCCATGCCCATTGCAAAGCGGGTGGATTTGAGGGTTCCCATATTGCTGTTCAGCCCTTGCTGAAACTCCCCGGTAAATAACAGCGGTTTGGCAACCTGGTAGGCAAACCCGATGTCTAACACCCGGGGAAGTTGGGTGGTAAAGCTGACCACGGAAAAACTGGTGTCTTCTTTGACGATCAGGCTGTCATCAATTCCGTCGGAGCTGACGGTAAAATTTTCGGATTGTATCGAGTAAAAGATATGTTTGGGATTATTGGTCCAGTTGACATTGCTGTAGGCGTTCAACAACGCCAGGCTGATGGTAAAGTTGTTTTGCGACTGGAACAGGAAACCCATATCATAACCGAAGCCGGTTCCGCCTTCTGCAGTTCGGGCCTCCAGCAGGCCGTCCAACCGCAGGAAGGGATTGTCGTAATCCAGGTTGTATAACTTCCCGGAGGAACTGATTACTTCAAAATAGCGCAGCCCGGTGAGGTATTTGGCGGTAATCCCAAACGATGCTTCCCGGATGGTGCTGCTCTTTAAAAAAGGGAGTGAGAAAGCCAGGCCCATCATCACTGCGCCGCCGCCCCATCCCTGCCCGTCCAGGTTGGAAAAATCATAGGTGCGCCCAAAATCGCTGTTTCCATACAGGGCCAATTCGGCAATCTCTTTCGGCAGGCTGAAATAGCCGTTTCCCATCCCTACAACAGCCAGGCTAAAGTGCGGCATGTAAACCGCGAAGGTATTCACCTGTGCGGAAATATTGCCCTTAATTCCCGAGGAGGGAACGCCGGAGAGCAGCGAGGCTTTGTCTTTTTGCAGGAGAGAATCGCCGCCGGTGAAGAATTGATCATATGTTCCTTTGCTCAGACTGTTGTTGAAGGCGCTGATGTTGAACGAGAGGAAGTTAAACTCAAAGTTGTAGCGATGGTTTAGCGCCAGTGTGGCCGGATTCATCCCGACCTGCTCCAATCCGCGGGTGTCGGCAGAGTTGCTAAAGGCCATGCCGGCCCCCCGGGCATCGATTTGCTGGGCAAGCGAGGTGAGCCCCAGCCCGAGTATTATGATGATGGTCAGCAAAGCAATCAATATTTTCATTCTTTTGGTCCTTCCCAATTCCTGTGGTTTGTCTTAATCCGTTATAATCAAATTGATTTTGGCAATGCCGGAGACGGTGATGTAGTCCGAAGCCCGCAGCGAGACGACGCCGTTGGTCTCCGAGATGCGCAGTTGATAGCCCACCCGTATCGGCGGGTTCTGCAGGAGCCGGAATTCTTCGCGAGTGAGGGTCAGGGTAATCTCGTTATTGCTGGGGACGGTGGTAAAGCCCGTTTGCGGATCGGTTTGCGCCGGCTGGATGGTGATCTCCTTGATGAACTCCAGCTCCGGATTAAAGTAGCTTTCATCATAAAGGTTGCTGCGCCGTTCATCGGCGCTGACAATCAATCGCAACTGGCCGCCCAGGGGCGTGGCGTTGGTGAGTTGCAACGCTAAAGTTGCGTTTTCGAAGTTTTCATCCCGGGCGTCTTTAATCTCAGCATCGATGTCCTTGTCTTGCAAGGTGTCGACATCCCCGTCAATAAAGGCGTCTCCTTCAATCCGGAAACGCATGGGCGTCGAAAAGGAATATTGTCCGCTCAGGGAACTATTGTTGGAAATTTCCACGTTCCCGGAGACATAAACTCTTCCGGAAGTGGCAATGGCGGTTGGCAGAATATTGAGGAAATTGGCCACCTCCGGGCCGGTGAGGCTGATAGTTGAAAACCCCGGCTGCTGCGGATATCCCGGCTGGATTTGCAGATGAGAGATTTGCAGGGTCGCCGAATCGGTAAGCACCCCGTTGTCATTGCGATGGTAGCCGATCAGGTTCAGATCGACAAACATATTTTCGATGGCCACTTCGTTGGAAAGCGTCAAGCCTAAATCCACATTGCTCAGGCGAATATTGGTGGGCATATCCTGGTAGTCGATCAGGCTGTCTTCCATAAAAGGATCGATGGCAAAGGTGTCTGCGGCCAGAAATCCGGAGAACGAAGCAAAAACCAGGGAATCCACGGCAATCCCGACTTCCACAAAATCGGTCGAGCGGATGTGAATAATTTGGCTGCTACCTTCGGTGCGGGCCTGGTAGTCCACCCGGATCGAATCAATGAATTCGCCCGGGGAATCCGGATTGAGGATGCGCAATCCGTTTAAGGTGATGTCATGATCGCTGGAACCTCCTGCCGGGATTGGGATGGTTCCGGAAAGCGCCTGCCCGTTCTGATCAATAAAATTGGGCAGTTGATAGAGCACCTGCGCGTTGACGGGAGTATGGTTAACAAAAGAGAGCCGAATCCGCCCCTGCTCCAAAACCGCTTCCCGCACCCGGTTTCGGTTGTCCAGTTGAAATCCCTGCCGGTCGAAAATGTTTTGTGCGTCTATTTGCGCCATAGCTTCATCCACTTCCACCCCTTCCAGCGACAAACCGATTTCCAGAGAAGAACTGTCCACTAATTGTTGCGAGAGCTGAATCGTGGTCGGTTGGGCAATCGGCAATGCATACGCAATCGTCAGGGGCGAGTACATCCATACTCCCGAAGCGGGGAAGGCGGCGGTCTGTTCCGCCTGGCTGCCGGGCCAAATTACCTCGGTGATATTTAGTTGGATAACCTGCTGGCCGGTTCTGTCGAAAACGGTTATGCTGAGACCATCCGGCGGGGAAC